>JBFYTT010000015.1:0-6681 GCA_041300425.1 Roseiflexaceae bacterium | reverse complement strand
GTCGCCCTGCGCGCGGTAGGGAGTGCCGCGGCAGTGCTGGTGGGGATTGTGGCCGTCTTGTGGCTGTCTGGTGCCGATTTGTGGTTGCACCTGGTGCAATCGAATGTCAACGGTTGGGAATATGCGTTGGCGCGGGGGTTTTGGAAGGAACTGCTGACCATCCATTGGCCGTTGCTGGTCATTGCCACAGGGGGATGCGTTGTACTGCTCCGTCATTGGCGGACGGCATTACATGACGATGCGATCGGTCTGACGATGGCACTGGCCTATACCGTCGGTGGCGTGCTGGTAGGCATCGGCATCGGCAAAGTCGGGGCGTATGCAAACTACTTCCTCGAACTCTATGCCGGCCTCGTCTGGCTGGCCGCGTTGCTCGCAGGGCGCTGGGCAGGACAGACAGATCGCACACGCTGGCTGTCGGTGGCTGTGGTGGCGGCGTGTAGCCTCGCGCTGGTGCGTTTTTATCCGTTGTGGAGCGAGACCTACCCCAAGCCGTACGGCATGATCGAGCAACAACGGCCGGCGCGCATCGTGGTGGGCGGCTATGGAGTGCTGCAGGACTACCAGCGCGAGGGGCAGATATTGGCGGCCAATGCCGTCACCAACGCGGATGTGACGACGCTCATCCGGCAGGCAGGCACGAGTGTGTACACCGATGTCCCGGCGATTGCCGCACAAGCGGACGTCACTGCGCCGATGCAAGTCTTTGAGCATCGCCAGCTCCTCGACGCAGGATTGTGGGACCAAAAACCCCTATTGCGCCAGCTGGCCAACGGCCAGATTCCCATTGTCGTGCTGGACTACCTGGGCAACTGGATGACGTCCGAGAGCATCGCACTAATCCGCACCCGCTACGCGCAGAGCGGCTCGCGCGGCAGTTATGACGTCTACCATCCGATTGCAACCGGCGCGCCGACGCATATCGCAGTGCCATACGGGCAAGCAACTATCGATCGTATTGCGCTTGCTGCTCCGCTTCTGTCCAACGCCTACGAACCTGGCAGCATCGTCCCGGTGACCATCCGCCTGAGCGGGACCGGTGATGCAGTGCCGCACCGTGTCAGCCTGTTGCTCCGCGATAGCAATGGGGCGGTGGTGGCCCGTAGCGAGCAACCGTTGTTCGCCGCGGCGCTGACGCTGGCAGATCTAGCAGCCGGCCCGCTCGAGCACCTGCAGCCACTCCAAATCCCACGCCGCAGTGCCGACGGTGTCTATCAGCTCGCCGTCGCCATCGACGACGCTCCTGCGACGGATGTCGTGACCATCCCCGTGGCACGCGGCAGCGGCGTGATGCGTGGTGAGCCAGCCTATCTCGTCCCCACGGCGTTTGCCGACTACATCGCGGCACATGGTGGGGAAGAAACGTATGGAATCCCCCACATGCCGGCTGTGCCGTTCGCCACGATGACCCTGCAGTGCTATACGACGCGCTGTCTGATGATCCCCACCGGCGCAACAGTGGTCCAACCTGCGCCGTTAGGGGAGTGGTTGCGCGGCGCAACAGCCCTATTACCGCGGGCAGACGATGATGATCGCTACCACTTCGAGCGCGTCGTATCGCAATCCGGCGCCTACACCGACCCCGCCTATAGCAGCGCCGATGTACCACGCAGCGACGGCGCAACCACTGTGTGGCTACGCCGTGATGTGTTGTTGCAGTATGTGGACGATACCGTCACTGTGAGCAATGGCGGCGAGCGTTACGTGCGCCTGCCGGGCATTCCCTATCGCTGGGGCACTGCACCTTGATTACCGATTGAGTGCGGAACGGAAAATGCCGACTGCCTGATGGATCTGCGCGTCGGTGACCACCAAGGGTGGGATAAAGCGGACGACGTTGTCATAGGTGCCGCAGGTCAGCAACAACAGACCGAGCTCGCGACACGCAGCCAAGGTGCGGCTAGCCAATGCGGCATCGGGCGCACCGTGGGCGTCGACGAGTTCGACACCGACCATCAAGCCCATGCCACGCACATCGCCGATGCGGGGATCGTTTTGCTGGAGCTCACTCAGCTCACCTTTGAGGACTGCGCCCATGGCGGCGGAGTTTTGGACCAGTTGCTCGCCGATGATGACGTCGAGTGTCGCCACCGCTGCGGCACAGGCCAGTGCGTTGCCGCCGTAGGTACCACCGTGGGTGCCGGGGTGCCATTTGTCCATGATCTCTTTGCGGGTCATCACGGCCGACAGCGGCAAGCCTGAGGCGATGCCTTTGGCTGCGACGATGATGTCGGCGGTGACGCCGTAGTGTTCCATCGCAAAGAATTTGCCCGTGCGGCCGAAGCCCGTCTGGACCTCGTCGGCAATCAGCATGATGCCGTATGTGTCGCAGATGGCACGCAGGCCCTGCAAAAACGACGCTGGTGGCACCACATAGCCGCCTTCGCCGAGCACCGGCTCGATCAGGATAGCCGCCACGTCGTGGGGCGTCGTGTTGGCGTGCAGGATATGCTCGACCCGTTCGAGCGGATTGCCGCAACAGCCCGCCTCGTGCGGCGCTGCGGCAGACATGCCGGCACGGTCTTTGCCGACCGCCTTGGCGATGGCACAGCCGTAACAGCTGGCGTATGGTGCGACATGCACGCCCGACGGCAGCGGTGCATAGCCACTCCGGTATTTGCCCTTGCTGGTGGTCAGTGCCATGGTACCCGCGGTACGACCATGGAAGCCGCCGTCGAACACGATGACGTCGGTCCGGCCAGTGGCATGGCGCGCCAATTTGAGGGCCGCTTCGACTGCTTCGGCGCCCGAGTTGCTAAAGAAGAACGAATCGATGCCGGCCGGGACGACCTGGCGCAACCCTTCGACCAAGCGCAGCATCGGTTTGTGATAGACGATGTTGGCTTGGCCATGGAGCAACAGCCCCGCTTGTTCGCGGATGGCTGCGACGACACGTGGGTGACAGTGACCCGTATTGGTCACGCCGATACCGCAGGTGAAGTCCATGTACGCTCGACCATCGTCGCCATAGAGCATGACACCCTCGGCACGGTCGGCCACAATGGTGCTGTAGCGTGCCCAGACGGGCGACAGGTGGGCTGTTTGTTCATGCAGACTCATGAGTGCGCCTCCATATCCAATACGACCTTCATCGCGCCACGACTGGCGCCAAACGCGGCCATTGCATCGTCCATCGGGTAGGTTGCATGCATCAGTGGTGCCGTCTCGATGAGGCCACGCGCGAGCAGGCGCAGGGCTGCATCGAAGGGACCGCAGCGCGAGCCGAGGAGCTGGATTTCGTCGACGACGAGCATGGTCAAATCGAGTTGCGTCTCGGCAGCCACGGTGCTCTTCATCACCAAGCGGCCACGCGGACGCACCAGTTTGCGTGAGGTATGCAATCCCTCGGGGTTGCCGGTGACATCGACCACCACGTCGTACCACCCACTCGCCTCGGTCGATTTGACCGTCTTGATGCCCTGGCGGTGGAGCAGGTCCCAACGCTCGGGGTGCCGGCCGATGACCGTGATGTCGCTCCCCGGCAGGCGCAACACCTGGGCGATCAGCAACCCCAACTTGCCGTCGCCGACCAGGGCGACGCGGTCTGTGGGTTTGAGATGGGTCTGTTCGAGGATTTCGAGGGCTGCGGCGAGGGGCTCGGTAAAGACCGCCTGGGCATCGCTGACACGGTCGGGCACAAGGTGCAAGCAGTCAATGGGCAGACTAAAGACATCTGCCATACAGCCTGCGCGGTTGTAGATGCCCAAGGTGGTGCGATTGGGGCAGTGCGGATCATCGCCACGCAGACAGGTGGGGCAGCGCCGGCAGGCGGCGTTTATTTCGCCGACGACCCGCTTGCCCACCCAAGCTGGATCGGCGCAGGCCAGCACCGTGCCGACGAATTCGTGGCCGAGGATCCCGTTGAAGCCCTTGTAGCCCCGGGTTATCTCGATGTCGGTATTGCAAATCCCTGCCAACGAGACCTTGATGAGGGCTTCGCCGTCCCGCAATACCGGATCGGGATAGTTTTTCTCCAGCTGGAGCGTTCCGTCAAAAACCACTGCGCGCATGGACGTTCCTTGTGTGGTCCTACAAATGTAGGATGCGTTCGGCGTTTTGGTAATAGATCTTGGCGAGCACGTCGTCGGGCAAATAGAGCCCATAAATACGCCAGCGGCCTTGCGGCGGGGCATCGTCGGTGTGGTGATAGGCGAAGTATTCGTCGTCGCTCTCGAGAAAACGATAGTGCAACTGATACATCGCCAGGTCGACCGGCATATCCGTGCCGAACAAGATGCGATCGGCGTAGGTGACAAAAAACTTGCGTGCACTATACGGCTGTCGACCCAGCTCGGCGATGCGCGCCGAAAAATCGATGACCACGTTTGGGCATTCGTCGAGCCACTGCCCCACCCAACCGAGATTCTCGGCATAACAACCGACGTGCGCGATGATGAAGGTGGTCTGCGCGTGCCGCGTGGTGACCCGCTTGAAAGCCTCGAGGATCGACAACACGGGCGGGAACGGCGGTGACGGGAAGTGCCAATCGGGGTGTGCGTGCAGTTCTTCGTAGCGCTCGTTGTACTGGTCAATCGGGTCAAAAAACGCAATCGGATCACCGACATGCACCAATACCGGGACTCCCAACGTACCTGCCATCGCCCATATCGGGTCGAGGCGCACGTCGTCGACCTGCCCCACCACACCTTCGGGGTTGCGGATGTGCAATCCGAAGGGCTTCCAGACTTTGAGACCGACGGCGCCCTCGGCCACCTGTTGTTTGAATGATTCGGCTGCCCAGCTTGCGAATTCTGCACCACGGACCTGCCACTGGTCCCACTCGACCCCCCCAAAGAGTTTGACGCGGTCGGGGATATGCAGGGCGTAGTGCTGACGATGCGTCTGACGGAGCGCCTCGCCCCAGCCTCCGTCGAGATCGACAATCATGCGCACATCGGCACGGTCGAGGACGTCGATGAACTCTGCGATTGGTCGTCGGTTCCAATACCCACCAAACACTTGACACAGGTGATTGTGGGCATCGATGACGGGGAAGCGCGGCTTGGCAATTGTCGTTGTTTTGGTGACCAACTGTTGCCGCGGCAGATACTGTTCGATGTGCATGGATACCTCTGTTAGGGCGTTAAATAGCCAAGAAGCTGCGCCTGGATTGCCATTCGATCGTACGTCGCTCGTGCCGGCTGATGAATTATCGGGAGCCCGGCGTCACGCATGACGTCGTCGACCAACCCGTCCCGCGCGATGCGCATCTGCTGGGTATGTGATGCATCGTCGAGTTCGATGACCAGGAGCGGCACCATGTCAGATGTGCGCACGACCACATAGTCGAGCGACTTCTGGGCGATTCGAGACCAGCGCGGATCGCGCCAATGGCGTGCTTTGGAGAGTCGTTGCACCACGACCAGGCGATTGAGTGCGACTTGCACCATTATCGTATATTCAGCAGGGAGCGCTGCACGCAATGCCGCATAATACGCCTGCTCCGCTGGTGTCAGCAGACTGGGGACCACGGTGTAGTCGTTGGCAATCCGTCGCTGCGTCAGGCTCGGCGTGCTCTGAGCGGCTGCTGCTCCCCTGCGCTGCCTTGCGCGGCGGAGTGCTCGCAGCACCACCACGGCCACCAGACCTATCGCAAGCAGGCACAATGCATTCGACCAAAACTGCAACATATCTGACATGGTGCAACTCACATATACAAGGGGGTGCAGACACTATACCGCCAAAATCAGCAGGGGCGTTTTCTGTGTCCGGCACATGCACGACGTCGCCGATGGATGGACGCACTGCCATACGCGAGGCACATGTGGCGAGCAACCCTCCCGGGACAGTCTTTGCAAAGCGTCACACAGCAGAGCTGGGGCGGGGACTGCATCCATTTGCGGTTTTTGTGCGTATAACACAGTGAAATAAAAATACACGGTTAGGGTTCAACATGAACGACGTCCAGCCTCTTGCGCAGACAATTCTTCCTACCAGCTATGGTGTTTTTCATATGGCGGTCTTTGCCGGCGACAATGTCGCGTTGTGGTGCGGCGATGTCAAAGCGCACACCCCGCTGTTGCGCTTGCATTCCGAATGTCTGACCGGTGATGTGTTTGGATCGTTGAAGTGTGACTGCGGCGAACAACTCGACGCTGCGTTGCAGCGCATCCAAACCAGCGGCTGTGGCGTGCTGCTCTATCTGCGCCAAGAAGGCCGGGGCATCGGGCTGGTCAACAAAATCAAAGCCTACGCCTTGCAAGAAACCGGGCTCGATACGGTCGATGCCAACCGCGCCCTCGGGCTCCCCGATGATATGCGTGACTACACGTTAGCGCTGGGCATGTTGGAATGGCTGGGTGTGACCAAGGTACACTTGCTGACCAATAATCCGACCAAAATCTCTGCCCTCAGCAGTAGCGGCGTACAGCTGGTCAGCCGTGAGTCGATCGAGATGTCGGCCAACACGGTCAATCACGACTACCTCCAAACCAAAAAAATCCGCATGGGTCATCTGCTCAAAGACTAGCCCGTTCGGTACGCATACGGCGCAGGGATAGTCGGCGGCTGAGTCGAAGCATCCAGTGCCGCAAGCCACGCAAAGGCGGTGTCTTGCCAGCGCGGCAATTCTGCACGCGCGTGTGCAATGGCGTCGTGGAGCGTTCGTCCGTGTGTCGCATCGCTGCAATACGGGGCCAACGCCTGGGCGAGTGCTGCTTCGTCGTCGATGGGGACGAGGGC
>JBFYTT010000400.1:0-4521 GCA_041300425.1 Roseiflexaceae bacterium | reverse complement strand
CTGCAGATGGACCCCCCACCCGAAGACACCACCTGGTACGGCAAAGTGATGCGCACCCTCGGTCTGCGCCGCAAAAAGCCTGAAATTCCTCCGGTCCTGACCATCGGTGCAACCAATTTGGCCGAAACACTGGACGCAGCCTTGCTCCGCCCGGGCCGCTTCGACCGCAAGATCGTCGTCGAATATCCCGATGCCGAAGGTCGGCGCGACATCCTCGACTATTATTTGGCCAAGGTCAAACACGAGCCGTTGCCCATCGACCGGATGATGTCCGATACCATCAACTACACCCCGGTGGCCATCCGCTTCGTCATCAACGAAGCCGTTATCCACGCTCACTTCGACAACCGGCAGGCCATCAACTACTGGGACTTCACCCGGGCGCGCGAAATGCACGAACACGGTCTGCGCCAGCCGATCCGTGGGATGTCGTTCGAAGAACGCCGCCGCATCGCCTATCACGAGGCCGGGCATGCCTATGCGATGGTCAAATTGTTGCGCAAGCAGCGCCTCACCAAGGTGACGATTATCCGGCACGGCAACGCACTCGGATTCGCCGCGTGGAAGCCCGATGAAGAAATCCACACCAGCACCAAAACCGAGCTGCTCCACCGCCTGCAGATTGCCCTCGCCAGCCGTGCGGCGGAAGAATTGTTCCTCGACATCCAGATGAGCGGCGTGACCGGCGACCTTATCTCGGCGACCAGCATCGCGACCTTTATGGTGGGTGCCTACGGTATGGACAACACGCTCTATTCGTACCTGGCGTTTGGCCAAGAGGCGATGAAGAGTCCCGACATCAAAAAGCAGGTCGAAGTAATCTTGGCCGACGAGTTCCGCAAGGTGCGGCGCATGATCGAGCAGAACCGCGAGGCAGTGATCGCCATCGCCGAAGCATTGATTCTGCGCAACGAACTAACCGACATCGATGTCAACGACATCTTGCACCGTATCGAAGCAACGCACCCATTTGTCAACTCGGTCGATGAGGCACCCCGTGAACTGCGTGAAGCGTTGCCCATCGAGGTCATCACCGACACCTACGTCCCCGTCGAAGGCACCGTCCACACCTCGCCGCTGAGCGAGGGGAGTGTCCCGTTCGAACGTGACCCCATCGCCTAATCGCCCCGCTCCCTAGCACCTGGACCGTCGTACGGTTCAGGTGCTTTTTTCTCCCCAAAACATGCCAAAACAGGGCAAATGGCGTGCAAAAAATGCGTGCTATCTGGTATAGTAGGTGCATGAATATTCTGATAACCGGCATCAATGGATTCGTGGCAGGGCACCTCGCCGAGCGCCTGGCCCGCAATCCCGCATACCGCCTGTGGGGCATCGCCCGTTCTGCGCAGCTGGCGTTGCCGGCTTTGGCGGGCCGTGTGCAGTTGGTGACGCTCGATTTGCGCGATGATGCTGCCCTGCGCACGGCGCTGGCCGACATCCGCCCCGATGCGATTCTGCACCTGGCTGCCCAAGCGAGCGTGGCCAAGTCCTTCGGCGACGCACTCAACACAATGCACGACAATATTTTGCCGAGCGTTGCATTGATGCAGTACAGTGCCGAGCTCAAGCTCGACCCGCTGATTGTTTGTGCGGGCAGCAACGAAATCTATGGCACGGTGCCCAGCGCACGCATGCCCATCGGCGAAGACGAACCACTACGCCCATTGACGCCCTACGGGGTCAGCAAAGCCGCCGTCGACATGGCTGCCTACCAGTGGCATGTGTCGCACCAGGTGCGCACCATCCGTCTGCGTTTGTTCAGCCATATCGGTCCACGCCAGAGCGACGCCTATGCGGTATCGGCATTTGCTGCCCAAATCGCCAAAATCGAAGCAGGGCTACAAGAACCTCTCCTCAAAGTGGGCAATCTGTCGGCGCGGCGCGACATCACCGACGTGCGCGATGTGGCTGCGGCATACGAGGCATTGTTGACGCGTGGGGTCGCTGGTGCAGCATACAATGTCGGGTCCGGCCGCTCGCACGAGATCCGCGCCCTCCTCGATCAACTCGTCGCCATGAGCACCGTGCCCATCACGGTCGAAGTCGATCCGGCGCGCTTGCGCCCCGTCGACGTCCCGGATGTGGTCTGTGACAATCGCGCGTTGTCCACTGCCACGGGCTGGCAACCGAGCACCCCTCTTTCGACCACCCTGCGTGACATGCTGGACTACTGGCGGCACGCTATCAAGGAGTCACACGCATGAAAGCAGTCATCCTCGTGGGCGGATTCGGCACGCGCCTGCGCCCTCTGACGGTCAATACCCCCAAACCGATGTTGCCATTGGTCGGCACCCCGTTCATCGAATGGATGCTGACCAATCTGCGCGATCAGGGCATCGACGAGGCGATATTGTGCGTGCAATATCTGGCCGACCGCTTCCGCACTGCGTTGGGCGACGGCTCACGCCTGGGCATGAAGGTCCACATCATCGAAGAGCCCGAGCCACGCGGCACGGCTGGTGCGGTCAAACACGTCGCCCATTTGTTGGACGATACGACGTTTGTCTTCAACGGCGACGTGATGACCGACCTCGATTTGCAGGCGATGTTGGCGTTCCATCGCGCCAAACAGAGCCAACTCACCATTGCGTTGACGCCGGTAGAGGACCCGACTGCCTTTGGGTTGGTCGAGACAACTGCCGAGGGCCGGATTACACGCTTCCTCGAAAAGCCCAAGCCCGAGGAAGTCACCACCAATATGATCAATGCCGGTACCTACATCATCGAACCGCATCTGTTCGACGATATCCCGGCCAATCAGCACTACATGTTCGAGCGCGGCCTGTTCCCATCGACCTTGCAGAAAAATCACCCGATGTATGGCTTTGCGAGCGATGCCTACTGGACCGACATCGGCAAGCCGCAGACCTACCTTGATGTGCATCACGACATCATCAACGGCAAAGTCCGCTTTGCATTGCCGGGCACCGAGGTCAAGCCCGGCCTATGGGTGGGTAAAAACGTGACCATCGCTGCCGATGTGGCCTTCCATGGCCCCGTGGTGGTGTGCGACGGTGCCCAGATTGCAGCGGGCTGTGTCATCACGGGGCCGACGATTATCGGTGCGCAGACGCGCATCGGTGCCGGCAGCGCGATCACAGCGAGTGTGATTTGGCAAGAAAACCACCTCGGCCCAGACATGGTCGTGTCGCACAGCGTGATCGGCCATCGCAATCACATCGCAGCTGGCGTCAAAATCCACAACGGCACGATTATCAGCGACGACACCGTCATCGACGGCGACAATTCCCTCGACCGCGGGGTGCGCGTCTGGCCGGGTACGACATTGGGCAAACAGAGCATCTCGTTCTCGTAGAACAGCAATCTAGGACGTCCGAGTGGTCGCCACTCGGACGTCGATTTCGTATGGTATAATGGCGCCCGGTACGTGAACGGATACAGGCAAAGACGCCCGCCGACGCGATAGAACAGAACGGTTTATCATCAGGAATGGAGCGAGCATGACACGCGTAGCAATCAACGGATTTGGACGCATCGGGCGCCAAAGCTTCAAGGCATTGCTGGCCAATTATGGCGACGAACTCGAAATTGTGGCAGTCAATGACTTGTCCAACGTCGCGACGTTGGCCCATTTGTTGAAATACGACTCCAACTACGGTCAGTTCGACGGTGACGTCAAGGCAAACGGCGACATCATCGAAATCACCTACTACGACGAAGAAGGCAACGAGCGCGAGATGAAGCTCAAGGTTCTCGCCGAGCGCGATCCGGCCGCTTTGCCCTGGGCCAAACTGGGCGTCGACATCGTCATCGAGTCGACCGGCCGCTTCACCGAAGCCGACAAGGCCAAGGCACACATCACCGCCGGCGCCAAGAAGGTCATCATCTCAGCACCAGCCAAGGGTGAAGACATCACCATCTGTCTGGGCGTCAACGAAGGCAAGTACGACCACGCCAACCACCACATCATCTCGAACGCATCGTGCACGACCAACTGTCTGGCACCGGTCGCCAAGGTGTTGAACGACAACTTCGGCATCAAGCGCGGCATGATGACGACTATCCATGCCTACACGATGGACCAGAACTTGCAGGACAACGTCCACACCGACCTGCGCCGTGCCCGTGCCGCCGCCATGAACATGGTCCCAACCTCGACCGGTGCTGCCCAGGCTGTGGCCTTGGTCATCCCCGAGTTGAAGGGCAAGTTCACCGGCTTTGCTGTGCGTGTGCCGACCTCGACCGTGTCGATGGTCGACTTCGTCGTCGAGCTCGAAAAGGGCACGTCGGTCGAAGCCATCAACAAGGCCTTCTCGAAGGCCGCCGAGAGCGAAGAAATGGGCGACTTCTTGGCAGTCAGCGAAGAAGAGCTGGTGTCGACCGACTTCTTGGGCAACCCTGCCTCGAGCACCGTCGACCTGCCGTTGACCCTCGGCCTGGGCGACAACCTATTCAAGGTTGTGGCATGGTACGACAACGAGTTCGGCTACTCGAACCGCGTTGCCGACCTGACCGCGTACATCTCGGACCACTTCAACGACTAAATCTTTGGTACAACGC
>JBFYTT010000171.1:0-4691 GCA_041300425.1 Roseiflexaceae bacterium | reverse complement strand
GAGCAGAGCAGCGAGCTTCATCGAAATGCAGATTGCTGCGTTACAGCACATTTCACTGGTAGCTCCTGCAGTCCCTGTGCAGCGGGTAATCGCGCAACGTGATGGACAATTTTGGTCTGCTGCGATACTGGGCACGCAATCCCATATCGTCTGGATGTTGACATACATCGAAGGGACGTTGTTTGCGGATGCCAATCCGGTCGACGATGCGCTGGTGGCACACATGGGAGACACCATTGCGCATATTGATCGTGCGTTGCAGCATCTTCCGTTTGCTGCACCTGACCGAACCCTTGAGTGGGATGTGCTCAACGCCGGCTGGATTCGCGGCTATACCGACGCGCTGGCAGATGAAGGCGAGCGTTCACTCATCATCACGATGTTGGATCGCTTCGAAGCACAGTATGCGGCACATCGTGACACGGTACGCATTGGGTTGATTCACGGTGATGCGAATGACTACAATTTGGTCGTGGGTAAGCCGGGGTACCGTACCCGGCGCATCAGTGGTGTACTCGATTTCGGCGATATGATGCGAACGGCCATTGTCAGTGAATTGGCTATATCGGCAGCGTACATGATGATGCGTCATCCCGACCCTATCGATGCCCTGATGGTGATGACCGCAGCATATCATCGTGTGTTCCCCTTGACCGAAGGGGAAGTCGCTGTGTTGTTTGATATGATTTGTATGCGGTTGGCGATTTCGGTGACGGTGTCGGCGATACGAAAACGCGAACGACCAGACGACCCCTACATGGTGGTCAGCGAGGCTCCTGCGTGGCGGGTGCTGCAGTTGTTGGCGAAACAGCACCATCGCATGATGCACTACCGCCTGCGAGATGCGTGCGGATTTGTTCCTGTGCCGCAGCACCATGCGGTGGTCGAGTGGATATCGCGCCAGCAGAGTGCACCATTGATTGGGCGTGTGTTGGGTCGGCACGAGACGGTCGCACTCGATTTGAGTGTCGGCAGCACTGTATTGGGCGCAGATCCACGCAACGCAGCCATGCCCCGTTTTGCACACGTGATCGAGTTGTTCATGGATGGTCGTATCGGCATCGGTGGGTACCTCGAGCCGCGTATGATTTATACGACCGACCGCTATACCATCAACGGGCGCATCAATGAGGAACGGCGCACATTGCATCTGGCCATTGACTTTTGGGGGCCAGCAGGCACACCGGTCCACGCAACCTTGCCGGGTACGGTGTATATGCTCGAATACCTCCCCGCAGATTTAGATTATGGCTATCTGACGGTTCTACAGCACGAAACAGACGACGGTACTCATTTTTACACCGTTTATGGTCATCTGAGTGATGAGTCAATGCGTACGCTGGTTGTCGGTCAACACGTCGCCGTAGGCCAACGGATTGGCAGCTTCGGCATCCCGGATGTGAACGGTAAGTGGCCGACGCATGTGCACTTCCAAATTGTGTTGGATTTTATCGACATGGGTCGCGATTTCCCAGGGGTCGGATATGCATCACAGCAAGCGGTCTGGGCATCACTTTCACCGAGCCCGAATCTGTTATTGCGCATGGACGCTGATCGGTTCCCCGCACCACAGAAGCCGCTCGAGACGACCTTGGCCGAACGCCGTGAACGGATGGGCGGTAACCTCAGTATCTCGTATAAGCGTCCACTCAAAATCGTACGCGGTTGGCAACAGTATCTCTACGATAGCGAAGGGCGTACGTACATCGATGCGTACAACAATGTTGCACACGTCGGGCATTGTCATCCGCGGGTGGTGAATGCCGCCACGGCGCAGTATGGGTTACTCAGTACAAACACACGCTATCTGAACGATCAGATGCAAGAGTACGCCCGACGGTTGACCGCAACACTGCCAGACGAACTATCGGTCTGTTACTTTGTGAATTCTGCGAGTGAAGCCAACGAGCTCGCTATCCGCATGATGAAGGCATATACCAAGAGCACGGACATCATTGTGTTGGATGCCGCGTATCATGGGCATACCAATACGCTGATTGACATAAGTCCGTACAAACATGATGGTCCAGGCGGCACAGGAGCCCCAGATTGGGTCCATACGGCATTCATCCCCGATGATTATCGCGGACCGTTCAAACGGCATGATCCGTTGGCAGGGCGCAAGTATGCTGAACAAGTCCAATCGGTCATCGCGCGTATTCAATCCGAAGGTCGGACCTTGGGGGGGTATATTGCTGAGACGCTCCCGAGTGTCGGGGGGCAGATAGTCTTGCCAGCAGGGTACTTGGCCGGCGTCTATGACTATGTCCGGGCGGCTGGTGGCGTTTGTATTGCCGATGAAGTCCAGGTTGGGTTTGGGCGTATCGGTACCCATTTCTGGGCATTTCAAGCGCACGATGTCATCCCTGACATTGTCGTGATGGGCAAACCGATCGGCAACGGGCAGCCTATGGGCGCCGTTGTAACCACCCGTGCGATTGCCGATGCATTCAACAACGGCATGGAGTATTTCGCCACATTTGGCGGCAATAACGTCTCAGTGGCGGCAGGCTTGGCGGTGCTTGATGTGTTGCGTGATGAACCGCTCCAACAAAATGCATTGGATGTGGGTCAGGTACTGCTCGCTGGATTACGCCAGATTGCCCCGCAGCATGCCATTATCGGCGATGTGCGCGGTGCAGGGTTGTTTTTGGGGGTTGAATTGATTCGTAGTCACGATACGCTCGAACCTGCAGACGCCGAGGCATCGTATGTTTCGAACCGCCTGCGTGATTACGGTATTTTGGCGGGCACGGACGGTCCGTATCACAATGTGGTAAAAATCCGCCCACCCATGCCGTTCAGCCAAGATAACGCCGCGTATCTGCTGGCGTGCTTCGCGCAGATCATGACCGAAGACTTTTTGCGTGTCTAACACATCACCATGCCAAAATCGACTATGGTACACTACAGCACATACAGAGGAGAATGTCGATGATTGCAACGCAACAATTTGGCCGTATCGGTCATATGAGCACCAAGACTATTTTTGGGGCAGCAGCGCTGAGTAGCGTCACACAGTACGACGCAGACAAAACACTAGAGCTGTTGATTCAACACGGTATTAACCATATTGACACTGCAGCGAGTTATGGCGAATCTGAAGACCGCATCAAGCCGTGGTTCAGCAACGGACGTCGGGATCGGTTTTTTCTCGCCACCAAGACCGGCGAGCGTACCTATACCGCTGCACGCGATCAAATCCGTACGTCCCTGGTGCGCATGGGGGTCGATTACATTGATTTGATTCAGCTCCACAACCTGGTTGACCAAACCGAATGGGACATTGCAATGGGGCCTGATGGCGCACTGAAGGCATGCATCGAGGCCCAGCAGGCTGGATTGGTCAAGCACATCGGAGTGACCGGTCATGGACTGCAGGTGGCGAAACGTCATTACGAATCACTCGAGCGGTTCGATTTTGAAAGTGTGTTGTTGCCCTACAGCTACATCATGATGCAAAACCCTCAGTACGCGGCAGATTTTGAGAAGCTGCTCAATCGCTGTCGTGAACGCAACATAGCTGTACAGACAATCAAAGCAATCGTTCGTCGCCCATGGGCTGATGGTACCGATCGCTATACTGCAACCTGGTACGAACCACTCCTTGAACAAGAGCATATCGACGCTGCGGTCCACTGGGTGTTTGGACGAAAAGGCGTCTTTTTGAATACCGTCGGCGACATCGAAGTATTGCCGAAAGTATTCGCTGCGGCAGAGCGCTTTGTGCATGCACCGTCAGAACTTGCAATGCAACAGCTCCTGAAACACCAGACGATGGCACCGTTGTTTGTCGACTAAACAGTGAGGCTCTCATGCATGAAACAACATTGCAGATGCAATTTGCCCGAGACGGATATGCGGTAGCAACAGGCTTGTTTGGGATTGACGAGGTCGCTGCGCTCAACAACCACTACATGGCATTGAACGATGCACGACGTGACCAAGGTGATTCGGCTGGGTTGCCGGACCAAGACCCGTTGCGCCGCTACCCACGTATGCTTCAGATGCATCGTTGGGATGAACGAAGCATGCAGTTTCTCCTCGATGCGCGGATTGGAAGTGCCTTGGAGCACATCTTGGGTCAGCTCCCATATGCGGTTCAAACCATGATCTATTTCAAACCGCCAACGGCGCGTGGGCAAGCGCTCCACCAAGATCAGTATTATCTGCGAGTCGAACCCGGGACGTGTGTGGCTGCGTGGCTTGCATTGGATGATTGTGACGAAGAAAATGGCTGTCTCCAAGTAGTCCCCGGTAGTCATCAGTTGCCAGTGTTGTGTACGGTGCCCGCTGACCCGGCACAAAGCTTCACTGATGTGACGGTCCCATTGCCCGACGGAATGCACGCCGCACCAGTGCACATGCGGGCAGGAGATGTGTTGTTTTTCAACGGCCAGCTCATTCATGGGAGTTACCCCAACACAAGCACAAACCGCTTCCGACGTTCGTTGATAGGGCATTATGTGGTCGGCGAGGCCGAAAAGGTCTACAAGTGGTACCATCCGGCGTTGCGTTTCGACGGGACAATTGTATCGTTGGGCGAATCTCAAGATGGGAGCGAATGCGGCGTGTGGGTTGTACGCGACGGAACCAAATCGGTCGAGATGCGGGGCAATACCACTGCGGTGGGGATCGCACAATAAAAACTGCGGAACGCGTCGCGGGGTCCGGGTCGGCCGGCAGCCGCC
>JBFYTT010000395.1:0-4755 GCA_041300425.1 Roseiflexaceae bacterium | reverse complement strand
GCGTTGTATCGTTGCGGGTCCAATGGACCGTGCAGAGGCCATGACAGAGTGATTCAATATCAGGCGCGATTATTGACTCGAGATTGATTGCCATGTACTACTCACTATCGTAATCATTGTGCATCGTAATCGCTAGAATACCATCAAAATGCAATGTCGCAATTCGTGGACAGTGGTATACTTTGATTGAGATTCAGATGCAACCGCAAATGAATTACAGATTCCTATCGTCGCACGGAGGACTACATGCGCAAATCCACAGTCTACACGCTGGTATTCATGGTTATTGCAGCCATGATTTTGCCAGCATGTGGTGGCGCCGCCACCACCGCAGCCGCCTGTAAGGCAGGCTTGGTCACTGACGTTGGCAAGATCAACGACGGTACCTTCAACCAGTATGCCTACGACGGTCTCAAAAAGGCCGAGAAGGACCTGGGCATCGGCACCAAGTACATCGAGACCCAGGCACAGACCGACTATGGCAAAAACATTCAGGCGCTCGTCGACCAGAATTGTGAAGTCATCGTCGCCGTCGGCTTCATGATGGGTGATGCCATCAAGGAAGCATCCGCCAAGTTCCCAGAGACCAAGTTCGCCATTGTCGACTTCGCCTACGACCCAACCATTGCCAACGTGCGTGGATTGGTCTTCGCCGAAGACCAGGCTGGCTACATGGCTGGCGCGCTGGCCGCATCGATGTCGCAGAGCGGCACCATTGCAGCCGTTGGTGGCGTCGAAATCCCACCGGTCCAAAAGTTCCTCAAGGGCTACGAAGCTGGTGCGAAGTCCATCAATGCAGACATCGCCGTCAAGACGGTGTACATTGACAGCTTCACCGACCGTTCACGTGGTGCAGAAGCAGCCAAGAGCTTCATGGCCGAAGGCGCTGACGTCATCTTCGGAGCCGGCGGTCAGACCGGTTCAGGTGGTATTGCCGCAGCCGCAGAGGCCGGTGCATTCGTCATTGGCGTCGACCAGGATGAATTTGTCACCACCTTCCAGAATGGTGCAGCACCAGGGTCAGACAAAATCATTTCGAGCGCCATGAAGCGTGTCGACCAGGCCGTGTTCTTGACCATCAAGGACGTCGTCGACGGCAAGTTCACCCCGGGCGTGTCCGTGTACGATGCAACCAACGGCGGCATCGGATTGGCATCGTTCAACAAGGCTGACGGTTCGATCCCAGCTGAAGTCAAGACCAAGATGGAAGAAATCCTCAAGGGCTTGGCCGACGGTACGATCACCACCGGCGTGACCCTGAACTAGTCTCGCTCCAACAGCCCGCGTGTGACTCCGGCGGAGTCACACGCGGGTTTTTTGTGTCTGTCCGCCCTCACGCAATGCCCGTATGCAGCGCATCACACTCGTTGATAGGTCATGCACCGTCTGCGATGCTGCAAACATATCCGGAGCAAAGCGGTGCGCCGCTGGTGGTATCTGATGCAAAAAATACATATAGATGAGCTGATCTAATACCGCACTACGATACAGGTGCCACTCATTGCGCAACACATCTGTCCGTGCACGCACCGTCTCAGCGTTAGGTACATCTCCGTAGGCACGTAAAATCCCACTAAAGATATCGAACACCGAGAGCATGTATTTGTACCCACCGGCAATATGGATAAACTGAATTCCGCGTTCGAGATGCATTAATGCACCGGGTACATCGCCCAATACAAAGCAGAGCATCGCTAATCGCACATGACACTGCAGACGGTAAATAATCTGATTTGCGTCTTCGTAGTGTGCTAGCGCGTTGAGCAAGTCTTGTCTCGCGCCGACATAATCGCCGATGGCGAGATAAATCGTCCCGCGCACCCGCATCGCATCGGCGTACCACTCGGGTAAGTCAGCGCGCTCAAATACCGACAGACTTTCGTTGATGGTACGCAACGCGTCTGTCTGTTCACCACCGAAATTGAGTACATCCGCACGTTGCATCAACACACGTCCGTGCCACTCTGTGCTGGCAGGATGTGAGAATTGTTGTTCGGCGTTGCGTAAATGAAGCAACGCCTTCTGGTACTGCAGATCCCCGCTTCGCTGGATAAAGTTGTACGTCGTGCCGACTTGGATGACCCGAATTTGTGCAACCGAGACGTCATCTTGACGGAGCATTGCACTGTGCAACGCCGCTTTGAAATGCACATGTGCACGGGGGAATTGCCCATTGATACCAAACAACTCACCAAGGAAGCGCTGTAACACACAAAATCTCACGTGCTCCTGCGGCAATTGCCACAGACAGCTCTCAACAACAGCGATTGCCTTTGCAATGTGACCATGTCGCACAACGGATACACTCCAGCGTGCGATGACTCCCGCAGCGCGTGTCGTTTCGCCCACGTCGATGAGCAGCTGTGTCAGTGCCAAAATCGTAGGAATATCAATCTGTAGATCGAGATATTCTTGCTGTACCGGTGTCAACGTATCGTGCGGCGCATGCGATTCAGACAATGCTCGCGCCAGACGTTCCATGATGTCTGCACGGCGTGAGGCAGGTACCGTCTCTGAGAGCGCTTCTCGGACGGTGTGTTGTACCATCACGACATCGGTCATCCCTTGTAACAATACGACGTACCCGCCTGACTGTAGGACGCGGAGCGTCACGGTGAGTTCGTAGGCAGTCTGGTCGATCAGATGCGTACTCAGTGCTTTCAGCAGGTGGACCGGGAGGTGGATGTCGAGGCAAAGTAGTACTTCAAGTACTGCACGCGCAGCGGAACCAAGCAAAGGAAGTGCCTCGGCCCCGAGATTCCGCATTTCAAACGGAGTATGGGGTATCGGTGATTGGAGCAGATTCATCGTCGCCAGACGAATGTAGAGCGGATTACCTTTCGTCTGCCCACGAATGGCTCTGACCAACGTATTGCTCACCGGTGGCGCGCCATACTCGACCGCGGCACGTTGTACCAGAATCGCCGCAACCGAATCATCGGAGTTCCACGATAGTTCGGGTAATTGCAGCACCACAAACGGCGCACAGTCCCGTTCGTTGACACTCGTACTCGCGGTGCACACACAAATCAACTGTGGGAGCTCTGTGCTGAGGTACCGAACCAAATGGTAAACCGGCAAATGCTCGGAATCATGGATGTTATCGATGACAATGTATGCAGGATGGTTTTGGAGGTATTGTTTGACCCGTAATGAACTGACCTGATTCTCCATCGACAACAGCTGGAGCGTCTCGCACAATACATCATGAAACCCAGTCAGGGACGTAATTGATCGAGCATCGAGAAAAAATGTTGGGACACCGCGTTCGAGTGAGAGCCTGCGCATGACTTCGACAGCTACCGCGGTCTTTCCAATCCCCGTATCACCAGTAATCACACACGACGTCTGATGTCGGATATACCTCGTCAGCTGGTCAACAACACGCTCACGGCCGATGACCGCCTCGTCCCAATGCTGCATACTCAACCCATACGCTGTCAACGCAGTGTTCCACGCCTGATGACTGACAAAACTCCGGAAGTAGCCAACCAAACTCACGGGGACGCGCATCACATTGACAAAATCGAGGAGCTCTTCGGCAGAAAGAATCAGCGCATCATAGCGGTAAATGACTCGTATAAACGCTTGAAACGCAGGCACAGACAACGTCGTGTCGCGTTCTGGGCGGGTTGTCATACAATCATCGAATTGCGCGCGACTCATCGGAAAACCGTTATGTGTGAGTGCAGCAACAATATCCACCACACCAATTTTGTGTGCCCTGAGCCGAGCAAGCACAAGCCGCATCAACGCATTGATCCGCTTTTTGTCATACATCATCAATTGCGATGAGTGCCGCTGACCATGCTGTGTCATTTGGGGGGAACCTTGCATCAGATGGATGAATAGAATCTTGGCATCATTGCCCGATTATAAATCAGAACGCACGCACAAAGCCGACAACTCCCATTCCGTTCACACTAATTCCTCCGGTCACTCATCAATCGCATTACGCGCTGACACCGTCAGTTCATTGTTCGCGCTGAACGTCAGATAACGTGCTCGTGTATTGATAAAAACTTGTGATTTTCTGTAAACTAATGTAAACTAAATGTGTGTAAACCCAAACCCATGTAAATTTTTTTCGTCGTAAATCGACGAAAAATCCACAAAATTCATACTCCTAGGCGTATACCATGAGAGTATCATTTAGTATGAAAGCCCCGCTATGAACGCTAAACTGCACAAATCAGTACTGTTTGCAATGTTGTGTATCATTCTGCTGACAATCAGTGTCACGATAGTGCAGGCGGGGCAGCGAACAAGTGCCGTTGCCCGGATGCAACAAGCACAAGGGATAGCTGCGTTAAGTGGGCAATACGAGTTCCGAACCAACATTACGCAAACCAGCAATTATGCGCCATCGATAACAAACTACGGGCGTCCGAGCCGTATCGACGAACTCGTTGTAACGGGCGCGATCAATGAGTCTCAGCGCACCAGTAGCCTGTCTGTTGCAAATCAACACGGATTGTTGCTCGAGATACGACACGAACAAGGGCGAACGTATTCGCGCCAACCCGGCGGTACATGGCAAGCAGGTAATAATCTGGCATCGGCTGGGATTATCAACAGCCTGAACTTCATGTCAGGAATTACCCATGCCACGGTCGATGCAAAAAACGAAAACAGCTACAACTTTGATTTCAACGGTGCGGCATTTGTGGACCACTTTGCACGATTACTCAAGGCGGATACCGCACGCGGGATTTCGTACAATCAAGAATGGCATGCGATCGCACAATCTGCGAC
>JBFYTT010000389.1:0-3203 GCA_041300425.1 Roseiflexaceae bacterium | reverse complement strand
CGCCAAACCCATAGCCCCACGGCATACCCATAGCCCCACGGCATGCCGTGGGGCTATGGGTATAATAAACACGTTATCGAAAGGAACAGCTCATGGCTATTACCCTCGCAGAAGTGGAGATCCTACGGCAACGCTTCGACGGCGTCCGTGGGCGGCTTTGACCTCGCACACAAACAGACCCTCCTCGACGGCCTCGAACAACAGGCTGCTGATCCCGACATTTGGAACAACCCCACCAACGCCCAACAGGTGATGCAACGCATGACGCGCATCAAAGCCGAACTCAATCGCTGGGCGTCGGTCGATGCACGCTTGCAATCTACCGCTGAATTCGCCGAACTGGGCGACGATTCGCTCGCCGATGATGTCGCGCGTGAATATGGTGCGTTGCTGAGCGAGATAGATGCCCTCGAAATCGAAGTCCTCCTCAGCGGCCCATACGACGACCGCGATGCATTCCTGTCTATCAAAGCCGGCATGGGCGGAACCGACGCCGCCGACTGGGCCGAGATGTTGTTGCGTACTTACACCCGTTGGGCCGAAAAAAAGAACTTCACCTGCCACCTCGTCGATCAGACAATCGGCGAAGAAGCCGGCATCAAAAGCGCCACCCTCGAAATCCGCGGCGACTACGCCTATGGCCTCTGCAAAGCCGAAGCCGGCGTGCATCGCCTCATCCGTCTGTCGCCCTTCAACTCGGCCAATACGCGTCAGACGTCGTTTGCGCTCATCGAAGTGCTGCCCGAAGTCGACGATGCACCCGAGGTCAGCCTCAAACCCGAAGACATCCGCGTGGACGTCTATCGCGCCGGTGGCCATGGCGGCCAAGGCGTCAATACGACCGACTCGGCGGTGCGCCTGACCTACAGAGCGGGCACGCCCGAGCAGATCGTCGTGACCTGTCAGAACGAACGCTCGCAGATCCAAAACAAAGAAACCGCCATGAAGGTCTTGCGCGGGCGTTTGCTCGAGCGCGAACTGGTGCGCCAGCGCGAAGAGCGTGATCGCCTGAAGGGTGCCTTCCAGAAGGCCGATTTCGGCAGTCAGATGCGCAGCTTCTACCTGCACCCGTACACCCTGGTCAAGGACCACCGCACCGACCACGAGACATCCAATGTCCAAGGCGTGCTGGACGGTGATCTCGATCCGTTTATCGATGCCTATTTGCGCTGGAATGTCCGACGGGACAGTGAGTAGGTATTAGTGAGTAGGTAGTAGGTAGTAGTTTGTTTCCAAAACGACACACGATGGTGAGCTCTGCTCCCCTCGTGTGTCATCTATATCTTCCTGAAACCTGAAACCTGAAACCTACTCACTCCATAACATACGCTGGGTTCATCCAGAACGGTTCCCAATGGTGGCCATCGATGTCGACGAACGCCCGTTGGTACATAAAGCCCAAGTCACGCGCTTCGGCGTATTCGCTGCCGCCATTGGCCAAAACCTGGGTCATCATGGCATCGACAGCCTCACGTGATTCGAGTGCCAGCGCGACGATGACTTCGATACTCGTCTTGGGGTCTGTGATGGTACGATCGGTGAAGCTCCGGAAGTCAGCGTCTTCGAGCAACATCACGTAGTTGTCTTCGCCGATAATCATGCAGGTCGTTGTCTCGCTGGTGAACTGCGGATTAAATGTGAATCCCAATGCTCCCCAGAAGCGCACAGACTCCGACAACGTGCGGATTGGAACATTCACAAACATTTTGATAGACACGGTGATTGTCCTTCTGTTTCAGTTCGAAACATGGAGTTGATGCCCTTATGCGGGGGTTGCTTCCATCCAAAACACTTCCCACTGGTGACCATCGAGGTCCACGAACGAACGATGATAGATGAATCCATGGTCAGCTCCTGAGCCGAATTCCCGTGCACCATGGGCGAGCGCCTTGGTCATCGTTGCATCGACGTCCGCGCGGGTCGGCACCGCAATCGAGATAATCGCCTCGGTCGTCGTGCGTGGGTCTGCGATTGTGCGGTCCGTGTTTGCCACAAAACCAGCATCCTCGTGGAGCATCGCAATGATATCGTCGCCGAGGATGAGCGAACAGACGCTGTCGCTGGCATAGCGTGCGTCGAACGCATAGCCCAACGCCTGCCAAAACGCGGTGCTCCGCGCGACGTTCCGAATGGGCATATTGATGATCAGTTTGAGTGCCACGCACGTCTCCCATACCTGCAGAACGCGGATGTATGTTGGCTGAACGTGTGGAGCGTCATACCCTCATGCACCGTTCAAGCGGGCGGTATTTTACCACACACACATGATGGAATTTTGACGAATCTGAGACCTACCAGTACAATTCGACGCGATTTGTACAAAGACGGAAGTGACTATGGTTGATTTTTCTGCGATCCCCTGGTTGGGCGTGTTGTTGTGTATGATTGTGGCGATTGTCAGCGGGTCGATTTGGTACGGCCCCAAGACATTTTTTCCCATCTGGTGGACCGGCATCGGCAAAACCGGCGCGCAGATTCCCGGCGGCGGCCAAAACATGGGGATGGTCTTTGGGTTGACTTTCGTGGCCTGCTTCTTTCAGGCGCTGATGATGTCGGTCGTCTTGCACGCGCTCCATCCCGACGGCTACACGTGGGCGATCGGCGCACAAGCCGGGATTCTCTTTTGGTTGGCCTTTGTGATGCCGACGTACCTGGTCAATAAGCTGTTTGCCGGGCATCCTCTGTATGTCTGGGGCATTGAGATCGGCAATCATCTGGTCAATTTCGTGTTGTTCGGGATTATTCTGTCGTTTTTCGCATAGGGAAAACCCCAACAGTCTGCTGCGGGGCGCCATTGGCGCTCCGCGGTTTTTTGTGGCTCGCGTACACCGCTGCGGTGCCACTGGATTGCCGAGGAGTGCCGAAAACCGCGGCGCGTTGGTGTTTTGCGCTGTCACCGGTGCATACCCTGCGCAACGGGCGGGGAATGGGGGCAATCGATGTATCAATCGTAGCGAATATCATATCGGGTGAGTACGATTTCGCCATTGAACCATCCTGCTCGGTATCGCCTTCGTTTGTGACACCGTCACCAACTCGGCACATAATCACTTCCACCTACCACGCACTGCCACACCATCAGCCATCACAACCGAGATACGTACGAGTTCTGTGGCGGCGTCGCGCACTCGTACCGTGTCACCTCATAGCGGTATCACTCGCGGTGCAACGATACCCAAGCAGGCTGTTGTCCTGCAGCAATG
>JBFYTT010000384.1:0-5841 GCA_041300425.1 Roseiflexaceae bacterium | reverse complement strand
CAAGAATGGCGCAAGGCCCAGAAGCACCGCTTGTTGTCCGAACTCCAACAGGGCGATGTCCTGTCGGGTCGCGTCAACCAGCTCACCAACTTCGGTGCGTTCATCGATCTGGGCGGCGCCGATGGCCTCGCTCACATCTCCGAACTTTCGTGGCAGCGTGTCAATCACCCCCGTGAAGTCCTGTCCCCCGGCCAGGAAGTCCAGGTGATGATTATCGAAATCGATGCCTCACGTGAGC
The DNA here is from genome assembly GCA_041300425.1 of Roseiflexaceae bacterium. Lineage (GTDB taxonomy): Bacteria > Chloroflexota > Chloroflexia > Chloroflexales > Roseiflexaceae > UBA965. The sequence continues at coordinate 5,603 of JBFYTT010000384.1, read as the reverse complement.
GCATCGGCCTGTCACTGCGCCGTTTGCTGCCTAACCCGTGGGACACCATCGAACAGCGCTACACCATCGGTCAAGAAGTCACCGGCCCAGTCACCAACGTGGCTCCGTTCGGTGCCTTCGTCCAGATCGAAGACGCCGTCGAAGGCCTCATCCATGCCAGCGAAATCGACGGCGAAGGTGCAGTTACCTCCCGCGACAAGCTCCAGCCTGGCGTTACCGTCACCGCACACATCGTCAGCCTCGATCGCCAGCGCCAGCGCATGGGCCTCTCGCTCAAAAAGCCTGAGGAAATCGAGCGCATCATCGCCGAACAAGCCGCCAAGGCCGAAGCCAGCGAAGAACAAGCCTAATCACTCTCACCCAAACCACCATCTCGCCGGAGCGAGATGGTGGTTTTTTGTTGTACGCTCACCATCGCCGTCCGCGTGCGTGCCTTCACCCTACACAAAAAGGGATGGCCTGCGCTTACCCCTGCAGAGCAGGTGTTCCGCAAACCACCCCAAACGCTAACCTGTAACCTGTAACCTGTAACCTGTAACCTGTAACCTATCGTTTGACAATCAACGGGAACAACCCACCCTTGAATGGCTCGTCGGCCACCAAACCCTTGCCATCGGTGATGACATGTGGTTTGCCATTGAAGCGCGTCCCATCGGGGAAAAAGATCAGCGCAAGCACCCGCCGCGGCTGGCTGGATTTGTTGGCATGCGCATAGTGGAAGGTCAATCCATTGTGGAAGGTCATCTGTCCCTTCTTGAGGGGCACCTTGACCGCCGTGTTGCGATTGATGTCTTTGTTTTCTTCGAATGCAAAAATATCCTGTGGATTGACAAGGTCAATACCGGTCAACTTCCCTTTGTTTTGGGTGCCCGGCACAAACATCATGCAACCGTTTTCTTCGTCGACATCGTGCATGGGGATCCACGCAGACAGTGCGCCTGGTTCGTGCATTGGCCAATACGGGAAGTCTTGGTGCCATGGGGTGGGCTTGGAGTCACCCGGCATCTTCCATAGTGCGTGATCGTGGAACAGTCGAATCCCCGATGCCCCGCTCAACTGCATCGCTGCCCGGGCTATTTTTTCATTGAGCGAAAATTTGGCCATCACGCCGTGATCGCGCCAGGTGTTGACGCGCTGGTTGAGGACCTTGTAGTAGTTCCCCCCGGCTTTGTCGGTCTGCAACGCAACCTCTGCCGTCGAATCGAGCATGACCTCGTCGATTGCGCCGGACAATTCATCTAGTTCTGCGTTCGTCAGCACGTTGTCGAGCTGGACAAAGCCATTTGTTTGGTAGAAATCAATCTTGCTCTGCGGTAGTTGCATCGTCGCACCTCCTCATATGTCGCCAACGTCGGCGCCCTACTTTACCACAACAAAGCAGTGTGCGTGCTGGTGATGCGCTCCCGCACATATACCCCAGGGGCGAGTACCCCGCTACGCGGGGCATGACGACCTCGCCCGTCGAAAAAACACACCTCGCCCGTCGAACACACACCTACCCGCAGGATATACTCCATGCTCGCACTCATCACCACTGCCGCGCGCATATAACTGCGTTATTCGGCCTTCTTGATGGCGTGCCCGCCGAAGCCCTTGCGCAGTGCTGCCAGGACCTTGGCTGCATACGAGTGTGGTCGGCGCGAATGGAAGCGCTCGTACAACGACAACGTAATGACCGGTGCAGGCACATCGAGGTCGATAGCGGCTTGAATGGTCCAGCGACCTTCACCGCTGTCTTCGACATAGCCCTTGAGTTCGCTGAGTTGTGGATCCTGCTTGAATGCGTCTTCGGCCAATTCGAGCAACCACGAACGGACCACGCTGCCGTTGTTCCAAACCTTCGAAACGGCATGCATGTCGAGGTTGAAGTCTTTGCGGGCCTGCATAATCTCGAAGCCTTCGGCATAGGCCTGCATCATGCCGTATTCGACGCCGTTGTGGACCATCTTGACGAAGTGACCGCTGCCGACCGGGCCTGCGTGCAAGTAGCCGTCTTTGGGGGCCAAATCGATGAATGCTGGTTCGAGGCGCTTGACGACGGCCGTGTCGCCGCCGACCATCAGACAAAAGCCCAGTTCGAGGCCCCAGATCCCGCCCGATGTCCCTTGGTCAATATAGTTGATGCCTTTGGCTGCCAATACCGGCGCTCGGCGCATGTCGTCGTTGAAGTTCGTGTTGCCGCTGTCGATGATGGTGTCACCAGGGCTGAGCAGGTTCGACAGATTGTCGATCATCGCTTCGGTGGTCGCACCGCTGGGCAACATGACCCAGATGGCCCGTGGTGCCGGCAATGCGTCGACCAATGATTGCAGGTCGTAGGCGCCCACAGCGCCGTCTTTCTCGAGCTCACGGATGGGGTCGTGGCTCCGGTTGTTGACGACGACGCGATGTCCATGTCGCAACCAGCGCCGTGCCATGCCCGCGCCCATGCGGCCGAGACCGATGATTCCGATGTCCATGTGCGACTCCTCTATTCAATGCAGTACGAAAGAAAAACCGGACATCGATGTGCATCGATGCCCGGTTCAGAAATGGGGCGGGAGACGAGATTCGAACTCGCGACCTAAACCTTGGCAAGGTTTCGCTCTACCAACTGAGCCACTCCCGCACGCGAAGAATTGGTACGTTTACACACAACACAACCCAAAGAAAAATGGGGCGGGAGACGAGATTCGAACTCGCGACCTAAACCTTGGCAAGGTTTCGCTCTACCAACTGAGCCACTCCCGCAACTCGTTGCTTCAATAGTACCATACGAAAATCATGAATGCAAATAGATGTTGACGACCCATGTCACCCTTTCAGACGAAGCGCCCTGCATCCATACGCACGATGCATCGGTCCTACAGCTGTGTTGCGACGTTCTCCTCTGCGTGTAGGACGTTTTGCCGTAACGCATGCTGGTCATCGTATACTCCCTGCCGATGGATTGCCGAACGACGGGGAGCATACGAACACGCACATTTCACCATGCCTTTGCGCACCCTGGGTTATCGGCCGGCGAGTGCGTCGCGTATCCCTTGGACGAGGATTGCCTGCTCCTCGCTGGTCAAGGTTGCATCTGCATAATGCGTAAGATAGAAATATGCAGGTGGCATTTCACCATCTTGCATACTCTCGGCGACTTCGTCGATGAGTTCAGCAGCGCTGCCTTGGGTCCCGGTAGCTGCGTCGCCCTCTGTTTCTTCTTCGGCTCGGGCCCGGCGCACCACGCCTTCACCGTCCTCGTTGCTGTTCGCGATAGAGGCTGCAATATCCGAAAAATTTAGCTCCTGCCGGCCTTCCATCACATGATCGACATAAATCCACGACACCGGTGCAATGTACGAGTACCAGTCCCATTCGTTTGTATTGGCGTGGCATGCATAACACGCACGCTTCGCGAGCGCCTCGGCTTGCGCGTTCGTGAAGCGTATCGGATCTGGTTCGGGTGGGTTTGTGCGATGCACCGGGATGAGTTGAATCACTGCAAAGAGTGCTATCAGCCCCATCAGAATCCGTTTGATCGAGAACATGTGTGTTCCTTTCGTTCATTCCCTGTCCGTAGCATACATGCATTTCATGACGTAATTGTCAATGTATTGTTTAGATTGCGTCTAGGCTGGGGTGGCATACGTGCGAAAAGCGATATCGCGTCGGTTTTCTCATTTTCTGATGCTTGGAAAATGCTAAAATACAGCGACACGCAGAACGAAATGGTCTATGAGAGATTATTTAGCGAATAACAGCATCGTCACGGGGGCGCTTTCCGATTATCGCGTGTTGGCCATGATTGGTCGAGGCGGGATGGGAGCGGTCTATCGTGTCATGCGTATGGCAGATCACACGGTATGGGCGCTCAAAGAGCTGTTCCCCACCGAAGAGATGCGCCCAGTGGAAGAATCTGATCAACGCCGCTTGTTCCTCCAAGAAGCTGAGCTGTTGCGTAGTTTGGCGCATCCCAACCTCCCGGCGGTGTCCGAGATTTTCACACATAACCAGTGGCCATGTATCGTCATGGAGTTTGTCCCCGGACAGACACTCGATGAGCGGATTCGCACGGTCAACGCTCCGTTGGCGGCCGTCCAAGTCAGCAGTGTGTGTATCCAGGTGGCGCGGGTCCTCGAGTATCTCCACACACGCACACCACCGATCATCTATCGCGATATCAAACCGTCCAATGTCATGTTGCGGGCAGACCGTGTCATCAAACTCATCGACTTTGGTGTGGCGCGCACCCACAAAAAAGGCCAAAGCAAAGACACGGTGGCGATGGGTTCGGCCGGCTATGCCCCGCCCGAGCAATACGGCAAAGGGCAGACTGATGCCCGGTCAGACGTGTATGGACTCGGCTCGACCCTGCTCCATCTGCTCACCAATATTACTCCCGTGCCGTTGCATCAGCCCACAGTCGGGTCGGTACGTCGACTGAATACAACGGTGACCCCCGAACTCGAAGAAATCATCGTCAAGGCGATGGAGCACGACCCAGACAAACGCTTCCAATCCGCCGGCGAAATGGCCGAAGCGCTGTTGGCATGCCTCGGTGAACAATACAGCGATCCGACCGTCGGGGTGACTCCGCCGCCGATTATCCCAGCCGGGCACACCGAGGGCGTGCAGACCTGCAAAAGCTGTCGCCACGTCAATCGCATCGATTCGCGCTTCTGCAACAGCTGTGGCAAGCCGCTCGGCGGCGAGGATAAACAGACAGTGTTGCTCATCGTGGCATCGCCTCGTGGGTCCAATCGGGTGCGTTTGGACCGCTTCCCCGCCCGGATTGGGCGTCGTGATCCGGCGAACCGTCTCTTCCCCGAAATCGATTTGGCCGACTACGACCGTGGCGTCGCTTCACGCAGCCACGCACTCATCATCGAGCAAAACGGCGAGCATTTGCTCCAGGACCTCGGTTCGCTCAATGGGACACAGCTCAATGGACAGCCTGTCGCCGCACAGACTCCCAAACCATTGCGCCCGGGCGACCGGATCCGCATCGGCGAGGTCGAGATAGAATTCCGATGGGAGTAAGGGCATGAACCCACGTGTCATCATTGTGCGTGCAGCAGGGATCAACCGTGACGGCGATGCGGCTCGCGCGGTGACCATGGCGGGAGGAACACCCGATATCGTCCATATTGGGCGCCTCATCGACGGCTCGGTCTCTTTGCAGGACTATGCAATGCTGATTGTGCCGGGCGGGTTTTCGTATGGTGACCACCTCGGTGCGGGCGCCATGCTGGCAGTCGACGTCGTCCATCGGCTCGGTGACCAGATGCGCCGCTTTGTCGAAGACGGGCGTGCCGTGCTGGGTATCTGCAACGGGTTCCAAGTACTGGTCAAATCTGGCCTGCTCCCAGGCGCCACGTTGTCGCAACGGAGCGCATCGCTCACCCACAACGTGTCTGGCCGGTTCGAATGCCGCTGGGTGCGCCTGGCAGCTGGAGCAAGCCGAAGCGTGTTCACACAGGGTATCGATGACCCCATCGAAGTGCCGGTTGCGCATGGTGAGGGGCGCTTCGTGATGGAGTCCGATGCAGCACTCGATGACCTGGCTGCCAATGGTCAGATTGCACTCCGGTATATCGATGCAGATGCGCAACCGACCGAGGCGTACCCGGCTAATC
>JBFYTT010000168.1:0-9089 GCA_041300425.1 Roseiflexaceae bacterium | reverse complement strand
CTCGAACGTCCGCCGCCGCGATAATCGCGGAAGCCAAACTTGGCATCCCAACTATAATCGGCGTGACCCGGACGGTAGTGGTCTTTGATCGAGTCGTAGTGCTGCGATTTGGCGTCGGAGTTAAACACCACCATGGCGATCGGGGCACCGGTGGTGCGCCCTTCGAAGACGCCAGACAGAATCTGCACCTGATCGGGTTCTTTACGTTGTGACGAGACTTTGCTTTGGCCGACGCGACGGCGCTCGAGCTCGACCTGGACGATCGCCTCGTCGAGGACAATCCCCGCTGGACAGCCATCGAGGATACACCCGACGGCGACGCCGTGCGACTCGCCGAAGGTGGTCACGCGGAAGACCGAACCAAAGGAATTGCCTGCCATCGTCTATCCTTCGTGTGTTAGTGCCCTGCGGGCGGGAGCGATGCAATGAGTGAGCGGGCCACGTCGGGTTTGTCAGTGATGATCCCGTCGACATGCAGGAGCGCAAAACGGCGCATCTCGGCTTCGTCGTTGACGGTCCACACATTGACGGCATAGCCTGCACGACGCACAACGGCTATCGAAACAGCAATGCCTGGTAACGCGCGATACGGGTGCCAGGCTTGGCACCCATACTGCTTGAGCGCAGGCATCGGCCAGAACTCGCGCAACCGCGTGAGTGGGTGCCATGTGTCGGAGCCCATCAAGTAGGCAAGGGGAATACGTGCATCGGCAGCGCGTACTTCGTGGAGCGCAAGCGGCTCGAACGACGAGATGATGACTGCGTCGGTCATACGGGCGTCGTGGATGGCCGCCAACACCGGCCCGGCCACGCCAGCGTGTTTGAGCTCGACATTCAGGCGCATCCCACGCGTGCGTGCCAACTCGAGGACTTCGGCGAGCAATGGGACCCGCTCGCCACGGATGTCGAGCGACTGCATATCGGCATACGTGATGCCACGGACATCGCGATCCGTCTGTTCCCAACGGCCGGTCGTGTCGTCATGGAAGACCACGAGTTTGCCGTCGCTGGTACAGATTACGTCGAGCTCCGACATTTCTGCGCCCATATCTGCGGCAAGTGCGAAGGCTTTGAGCGTATTCTCGGGGGCATATGCCGATGCGCCGCGGTGTGCAATTACGATGGTCATCGGCTAGGCCAACTGACTCGCGATGGTGTCATCGTCGAGGGGGTTGACGGCACTGCGCGCTTGTTCCGAGAGCATGGGGGAAAGGACTTTTTGGATCGCCATGACGTGCGCACACGTGCCATGGCCACGGAAGAAGTCACAATCGCAACGCCATACGCCGGCATTGACCGTGATGACGTGATCGTTGTTGCCGCCGCGAAAGGTCGCCGTGAGCGTCTTGATGGCGATGCGTTCGGGTTGGGTGGCATAGTGCCGGGCTTTTTCGATTTTGGAGATGAGGTCCGAGTGCATAGATGCTACTCCTTGTGTGCCTCAGCACAAAAAAACGCAACACACGAAGGTGTTGCGTCGCCACTGGTGGGGACGGAGGGAGTTGAACCCTCACGGATTGCTCCACAAGTTCCTAAGACTTGCGCGTCTGCCATTTCGCCACGTCCCCTCGATATTACCGTTTATCATAGCACATGCGTATGCACCGACGCAACAGAACGCGCTAGTCGAAGTCGCTGCGGAGATTGGCAAGGATGTGTCGTGCCCGATCAAAATCCTCGCGCAACAGCGTCGTCAATGCCTTGCCAGCCCGCAGTGCGTAGGCATGTGCTCCCTCGGGGGCGACCTGCATCATACTCCGGATGAGGGCTGCCATCAACGCGTCGGCAGGCAGGTGTTGGGCGGCGATCAGCATCCGCAAATACCCGAAATCCGTCGCAAATGCACGCACGGCATCGACATCGGCGTGTTCGACCGTGTAATGGACCGGCGCAGGGAAATGCGGTATACGCTGCACCACCCTGTCACCGCGCCGATACCCGAGCACCCAGACGCTGAATTCGGTTTGCAAGACTTCCTTGAGGTCGGGATGTGCAAGATAGATTTGCTCGTTGTAGAGCTCGCGACCGCTGTAGCTCTGCCCGCGCACAATTGCGCGTCCACCCGGTTCGCGACTGAGGGTCCGAACATCGGTGACCACGCCGTAGATCTGCACTTGTGGATCTTGGGTATGTGCCAGCACCAACGCGCCGAATGCCGGTGCTGCCAACAAGGTATACGAGCCGGCGACATAGGTGAGCGTGGCCGATTCGATGATTTCGCCGATACGTGTTGCCATGTGCACCTCGCTTAGCGTGCTCCGAGCAATGTGGTGGCTATCTGACGCCATTCTGCATCGTGCGTCTGTGTCGGTGGCGGCACCGGTTGGCGGGCCCGCCGATACCAGTAGGCGGCGTTGGGTGCATCACCCTCGACCCGATGGAGATGCGCATGGACCCAATCTGCATCGGCACCCACTGCGTCTTGGAGGGTATCGTGCGCCGCGGTCCAATCGCCACGACCCTGATACCACAGGGCAGTCATGGCAGGGCTCCAGGTGGGATCGGGCTGAGGATGCGACTGAAATTCGTCGAGGTGCATAGAGTCCCTCCGCTAGACAACGATGATACTCGGATCGAGGAGGTTACGCCAGGCCAACAGGCCGCCACGCATGCTCACCGCGGTGCGTCCGCTCCGGACGAGGATATCACGGGCCCGGGCACTGCGCATCCCGCTCCGGCAATAGACGATGATGTCACCGTCACTCGGAATTGCCGCGAGGGTCTGTGAAAGCGCATCGACGCCGATGCGCACCGCACCCGGCAGATGACCAGCATCGTATTCGTGTGGTTCACGCACATCGAGCAAAAACGGCCGCGGCAGCTGTTGCAGGCGCGCCTGAATAGCGTGGACGGTGAGGTCCTCGCTGTCGTTGACAACCGCACAGGCGACGTCATCGATGCCGAGCGTGGTCAAGCTGGGTGTGTCGCCGCAACAGACACACTGCGGGTTACGCGGCGCTGCAAAGCGATCGATCGAAAGCGTCAACGCATCATACAGCCACAGTGTCCCAATGAGCGGGGTACCGACACCGAGGATGAGCTTGACCACTTCGGTCGCTTGGACCGAGCCGACCACACCGGGGAGCACGCCAAACACACCGGCCTCGGCGCAATTGGGTGCGAGTTCTGCACTCGGCGGTGTGGGGAAGAGGCAGCGGTAACACGGCCCACCACGATGCGGCGCATACACGCTGACTTGCCCTTCGAACCGAAAAATCGCCCCCGAGACGAGTATCTTGGCACTGCGGACGCAGGCGTCGTTGAGCACATAGCGGGTCGCGAAGGAGTCAGTCGCGTCGACGACGATGCTGTAATCGGCGATCAACGCAAGCACATTGTCGGCATCGACGCGGGTCTGTACCGGCACGATTGTTATCTCGGGATTGATGGCCCGTACATGTGCTGCGGCAGAGTCTACTTTCGGGATGCCGATATCGGCGGTCGTATGGATGATTTGGCGCTGCAAATTGCTGATATCGACCACGTCGTCATCCACGATACCCAGTGTACCGACACCTGCTGCCGCAAGGTAGAGTGCAACAGGTGAGCCTAAGCCGCCCGTACCCACCACCAAGACACGCGCAGCTTTGAGCAACAGTTGCCCTGCAACGCCCACCGTGGGGAGGGCAATGTGCCGTGCATAGCGTTGGTACTCGCGTGTGGTTAGTTCCATGCGACGTCGTCCTCAATGAATTCTGTACCGTCCCAATGCCAGCCACGGATATCGATACGGCCCTGGGATGTGACCGATACGATCAGCCAAAAGAGCGACCGGCCCACATCGGCTGCGTTACGGGCATCGTGGACCGACGGGACTGCGGGGCTATCTGGATGTGTATGGATGATGCCCAGCACCGCAGTGCCGGTCTGTTGCGCTACCGCATCAGCCTGGAACCACCCGACGGGATCAAGCACAAAGGTCGTATTGGGCGTGCTTGCGAGGTTTGCGACGGGCACGAGCGCAGTCACGGTGGCGAGCGTCGGCAGAGGTTCGCCCAAAACGAAACCGACCGCTTCGTGCGGGTATGCAGCCAATGCCCAGGCACTGATGGTCGTCTGTACTGCGCCGTCGAGGACTATCATGCCTGTGCCTCATATGGAGCAATCAGGATATGTGTTGCATCCAGCGTTACCTGGTAGCGGGCGACATCCGCGACGGCAGGGAGGGTGAAATGCGCGCCTGTTTTGAGGTCAAAGCGTGCGCCGTGGAGCGGGCAATCAACGGTGCAGTCGTCGTCGTCGACATAGCCGTCGTGCAGTTCGGCATAGGCATGGGTACAGATGTTGCCGATCGCGTAAATGGTGCCACGGACATTGAACAACCCGACCTGTTTACCATCGACGATGACCTGCTTGGTCGCCCCGACGGGTAATTCGGATTGCAGGCAGACGACTGTGGGCATACAAGACTCCTGATATAGAGAAAACCGAGTCGCAGGGTGACCCTGCGACTCGGAACCTGGGATGGGCAGTCAGTTACCCGACCGAGCCTTCCATTTCGAGTTGGATGAGGCGATTGAGTTCGACGGCGTATTCCATCGGCAACTCGCGTGTGAACGGCTCCATGAAGCCCAACACAATCATCGACAAGGCCTCTGCCTTCGAGATACCACGGCTCATCAAATAGAAGAGTTGCTCTTCGCCGATGCGGCCGACGGTTGCTTCGTGGGCCAAGGTGACGTTGGCTTCTTCGACTTCGATGTAGGGAATCGTGTCGGATTTGGACATGTCGTCGAGAATCAACGCATCACAGTTGACGTTAATCTTGGACCCGGTGGCACCGGGGTGAACCTTGACCAGACCACGGTAGGTGGTCTTGCCGCCGCCCTTCGAGACCGACTTGTTGGTGATCACGCTGGTGGTGTCGGGTGCATTGTGGACCATCTTGGCGCCGGCGTCTTGGTGTTGACCTTTGCCTGCGTAGGCCACCGACAAAACTTCGCCACGGGCGCCGCGGCCCATCAGATAGACCGATGGGTACTTCATGGTCAATTTGGAGCCGATGTTGCCGTCGACCCACTCCATGCTTGCATCTTCGTGGGCTACCGCACGCTTGGTGACCAGGTTGAAGATGTTGTTGGCCCAGTTTTGGATGGTGGTGTAGCGGAACTTCCCGCCCTTCTTGACGACAATCTCGACCACGGCCGAATGCAATGAGTTGGTCGAGTACTGTGGTGCCGTGCAGCCTTCGATGTAATGTGCCGACGCGCCTTCGTCGATGATGATGAGGGTGCGTTCGAACTGACCCATGTTCTCTGCATTGATGCGGAAGTAGGCCTGCAACGGAATGTCGACGTGCACGCCCTTGGGTACATAGACAAACGAGCCACCGGACCACACAGCGGTGTTGAGGGCTGCGTACTTGTTGTCTGCAGAGGGGATGATAGTACCGAAGTACTGCTTGAACATTTCGGGCTGTTCTTTGAGCGCTGAATCAGTGTCGAGGAAAATCACTCCACGCTTCGACCATTCTTCGCGCAGGGAGTGATAGACCACTTCGGATTCGTATTGTGCGCCGACACCGGCGAGGAACTTGCGTTCTGCTTCGGGGATCCCGAGGCGCTCGAAGGTGTTCTTGATTTCTTCGGGCACTGCATCCCAGTCGGTGGCTGGTTTGTCGCCGGCACGGACAAAATAGTGGATGTCGTCGTAGTTGAGGGAGGCCAAATCGGCATTGCCCCAAGCACCATCGAGTGGCGTGGGCTTCTTGTAGAAGATTGCCAGGGCCTGCAGGCGGCGCTTGAGCATCCACTCTGGCTCGCCCTTCATCATCGACAATTCACGGACGACGTCTTCGCTCAGGCCCTTACCGGACTTGAAGACGTAGTTTTCTTCCTGGCGGAAGCCGTATTTGGAGTAATCAAACTCGAGTTCGTTCGCTTCGACAGTCATCGCAGTCTCTCACTTCTAGTGGTTAGTCCAGTTCATCGGTATCGAGTTGTTGGCCAAGATATCGGTACAAGCCCACTTTCATGGCCTTGAGCGACAGAAGTGCGCATTTAAGGCGCACGGGGTTTTTGTCGAGGGGCAACCCAATCAGCTCGAGGACATCGTCTTTGCTGTACGCACGGGCAGCATCGAGTTCCATCCCGATGAGCTCGTCGGTCAGCATCGAGGCCGCCGCCTGACTGACCGCACACCCTTTGCCCGAAAAAGCGACGGCGGCGATTTTGCCATCGGCGATACGCAAATCGAGACGAATGCGATCACCACACAACGGATTGTGTTCTTCTTGCGTCACATCATAGGGATCGAGGGTCCCGTAGTTGTGAGGGTACCGATGGTGTTCCAGAATCAAATCACGATACATGTCACTCATGGTGACCCTCCCAACTAGGCAAAGAGTGTCGTTACTTTGCGTAAACCGGCGACCAGTCGGTCGATGTCTTGGGTCGTATTGTACAGATAACATGAAGCCCGCGCCGTCGACGGGACATCGAGTGCGACATGCAACGGCTGGGTGCAATGATGCCCAGCACGCACTGCAACGCCCTCGCTGTCGAGCACTTGGGCGACGTCGTGGGGGTGAGCGCAGTCAACCGTAAACGAGGCCATCGCTGCACGGTCAGGGCCGATTGGCGGTCCGTAGACCGTCACACCGGCGACTTCGACGAGTTGATCGAGCAAGTAATGCCCGAGTGAATCTTCGTAGGCGGCAACATTTGCCATGCCAATCCCTTCGAGATAGTCGATGGCATGCCCAAGGGCAATTGCCTCGCCGATCATCGGTGTACCGGCTTCGAAGCGGGCGGGAACATCAGCGTAGGTACTGACTTCGATGGTGACGGTCTTGATCATTGATCCCCCACCCATAAACGGCGGCATCGCCTCGAGCAACGCCCTGCGGCCCCACAGCACGCCGACACCGGTCGGTGCCAGCATTTTGTGACCGCTAAACGCCAAGAAGTCGATACCCAATGCCTGGACATCCGTCGGCATATGCGGCACACTCTGTGCCCCATCGACCAAGATGAGCGCGCCAACCGCGTGTGCCTTGGTCGCCAAGTACTCCACTGGATTTATCGTCCCCAGGACGTTGGATACATGGGTTACCGCGACCAACTTGACGCCCTGGAGCAGAGTGTCTAGGTCATCGAGCACCAACCGGCCGGCACGGTCAATGGGGATAGCCCGCAATGTAGCACCGGTCCGTTGGGCAAGCAACTGCCACGGGACAATGTTAGAGTGATGTTCCATCTGACTCAACAGAATGACATCCCCTGGGTGCAGGTTGGACCCACCCCAACTCTGTGCGACGAGGTTGATTGCCTCGGTGGTGTTCCGCGTGAAAATGACTTCACGTGCACTGTTGGCATTGATAAACGAGGCCACCCGTCCGCGGGCGCGTTCAAACGCATACGTGGCTTGTTCGCTGAGTTGGTACACGCCGCGGTGGACATTGGCATTGGTGGTGCGATAAAAAGCTGCCTGCGCAGCAATCACCGCTTCGGGCTTTTGTGACGAAGAGGCACTATCAAGGAACGCCACAGGCCGTTCGATGGGCAACTGAAGGATAGGGAAGTCGCGCCGGACTGCTGCGATGTCGAATGGCGGTGTGTGCATGACGTGCCTTTTGGTCTGTGCCTAGATCCGCGCGGCGATCGCTGCGGTGACCTGCTCGCGCAATGACTCGAGCGGGATTCGGTCCAACACGGGTTCGAAAAAGCCCATCACAATCATGTGTACTGCGTCGTCCTTCGAAATACCGCGGGCCTGCATATAAAACAGTTGCTCGTCGTCGACTTCACCGCTGGTCGATGCGTGCCCGGCTTTCTGGACGTTATTGGTGTCGATTTTGAGACCAGGGATTGAGTCACTGCGGGCTTGTGGTGACAAGTGCAGTGCGTGTTCTTCGAGTCGGGTAATGGTATCGGTGCTGCCGCCTTCGATTTTGATCATCCCGTCGAAGGTTGCGTAGCCGGTGCCTTTGACAACGGTCTTGAAGTCCATGTGTGCTTCGGTCGAACGCCCCACGTGGCGGAGCCACGGTGCGGTAAGCAGGCGTTGGCCATCTTTCGCCACCGTTGCTGCCATCCAGTCGACGCGTGAACCATTGCCGACCAAGTTCGTTTCGGCCTCGATGTGCTGGTGCAAGGCACCCGTATTGATCGCTGCCCATTCGATAGTGGCATTGTTGCCGACGTTGGCGACGACATGTCCGACGTGATGGACCGCAGGCCCCCACGTTTGCATGCCGGTGTATTTGAGGGTGGCACCGTCGCCCAGGATGAGCTCGCTGACGACGTTGCTATAGGGCCCGCCATCGCCGAGGAGTTGCTCAACGAGCGTGAGATGGGCACCACGCTCGAGCACAACGAGATTGCGTGACATGAGGGTATTGCCGGATCCAATGCCCTGAATCAGATGCAGAGGAAGCGTCGTTTCGAGGTTTTTGGGGACATACACAAACCAGCCGTCTCGCCACGTCGCAGCATTAAGTGCCGCGTATTTGGAGACTTTGGCCGACACTGCGCTGCCGAGGTGTGTCTGGACCAGTGCCGCATGGTCATGTACCGCTTGCGAGAGCGGCATGAGAATGACGCCTGGAGGTGCATCGGCACCCACGCGGAACGTGCCGGCTTCGGCACTGAGCTGCATATCTGCAAAGGCAAACGCGGTCAGATCAGTGCGGCGCCAGTACGGCATCTCGTGCGCGGCGAACGCAGCAAGGCTTTGTTGCCGCCACGTCTGCAGCCAGGCTGGTTCGGTGGTCACAAGCACGTCTGCAGCGCTCAGGGAAGCAATCGCTGGTAGCTTAGTTGCCATTGCCGAACACTTCCTCCCTGATGAAATCATAGCCACGTTCTTCGAGCGTCAATGCCAGCTCGGGGCCACCTTCACGGACGATGCGACCCTCCATCATGACCGATACGACGTCCGGCTTGATGTAGTTGAGCAAACGCTGGTAGTGGGTGATCACCAAAACGCCCATCTCTGCGTTGGCCTGCACCAACGTGTTGACGCCTTGCGAGACCACTTTGAGTGCGTCGATATCGAGGCCCGAGTCGGTTTCGTCCATGATGGCCATCGACGGTTTGAGCATCGACATCTGCAGGATTTCGATACGCTTCTTTTCGCCGCCCGAGAAG
>JBFYTT010000362.1:0-6468 GCA_041300425.1 Roseiflexaceae bacterium | reverse complement strand
GCACTGGCCACTGGGGCTTCGGCACTGGCCACTGGGGCTTCGGCACTGGCCACTGGGGCTTCGGCACTGGCCACTGGGGCTTCGGCACTGGCCACTGGGGCTTCAGCGCTGGCCACTGGGGCTTCAGCACTGGCCACTGGGGCTTCAGCGCTGACCACTGGGGCTTCGGTGCTCTCGGGGGTTGGGTTTTTCGTCTCTTCGGTCATATTAGGTCTTCCTCCTAGAATGCTGCACTACAATATGGAACCAATACTAGCGGTTCAGTTCCGACCGGACCAAATCGACGAGGCCACCCTCGCGCAGGTCATCCAGCCGGTAGTAGTTTCCCTTTAAGTGGTGGGCCAACTGCTTGGCCAAGCCACGTTCGAACACCGGGTGTTCGGTGTCAATCACCACCGAGCGAATTTCTTCGCTGGCGATGAAATCTGCAATCGAGTAACTCTCGGATTGCGGCGGCAAATCGGTCATGGCCACATTGGCTTGACCGTCCGTCAACAAGACCATCAGCGGGACCACTTCTTCGTCCTGCCGGCGGGCCCGTTTGAGGACCTCGTAGCCCATCATCAACCCGCGTGACAGCGGCGTACGACCGCCGGTGGGCATGGTCTGCAACATTTTTTGCGCCAGCTCGACACTACTGGTCAAGGGCAACAACAGCGTTGCATAATCACGCTGGAACGACACCAACCCGACTCGATCACGGCGCTGGTACGCATCGCGCAACAGCGACAAAACGGCGTTTTTGGTGGCGCGCATGCGCTCATCCGCTGCCATCGACCAACTTGCATCGACGACGAAGCAGACCGCGTTGCGCGTCTTGCGGACGCGGACCTTCTGGCGCAGATCGCTCCGTCTGAGCATCACTGCCCGCACGGGTTTGCCTTCGGCCAGGGCATCGGCGCGGCGCTTTGGTTGCAGATGAGCTGCGTACCGGAGCGTTGCATCGAATGCCAGGTCTGTGACACGGTGGGCGGCGCGGCTGCTCACATAGCGCCCTTGCTTACGCGTGGTGCGAGTCTTGCTCCGGCGCCCAGGCGATTTGCGTTCTTGGCGGTCGCGTTGTCCATCGAGCCGTTTGGGCTTGAACATCTCGCCTGCTTTGAACGCCTTTTCGCCGCCACCCTGTTCGTTGTTTGCATTGGACCCCTGGTCCGTTGCCCCAGCGCTGGCGTTTGCCCCAGCGCCGCCTTCGCTTTCTTCTTGACCCTCAGTGGACTCGCCGTCGTCACTCGTGTTCAGAGGGTCTTTTTTTTTACGCCGTCCGCATTGGCTTGGGCTGACTCGTCACCTTCGGCAGATTGGACGCGATCGAGGATGTCACCGACCCGCGCTTCGTCGAGTTTGACCTCGGTGAAGGGCTGGCGGCGCATGCGGTGCGGCAGTGCCAATTCGGCAGCGACACGGATGTCTTCGGCTGCCAACGTGGTGCGACCGGCCCAGGCGGCGTGGGTGCGAGCCGTCTCGAGGATGGCCAGGTCGGCACGGTGACCGTCGACGCCCAGCTCCATCGAAAGGGTAGCGACCGCTGCCATGTCGCGGCGGGTGATTTGAACCATCGGCAACAAGGCACGGGCGCGTACAATGCGTTCGGCCAATTCTTGTTCGGTGGGCAACCATTCTTTGGAGAAGCCGTCTGGGTCGCCATCGTAGCGCATGCGCCGCGAGATGACTTCGACCCGGCCTTCGACATCATGGATACCGCCGATTTCGACAACCAGACCGAAGCGGTCGAGCAACTGCGGACGCAGTTCGCCTTCTTCGGGATTCATCGTGCCGACGAGGATGAAGCGTGCCGGGTGGGTCACGCTGATACCCTCGCGCTCGACGGTGTTGATGCCCATGGCTGCGGCATCGAGGAGAATATCGACCAAATGGTCGTCGAGGAGGTTGATTTCGTCGACGTACAACAACCCGCGGTTGGCCTGCGCCAACAAGCCGGGCTCGTAGCGACGATGCCCCTCGGTCAGTGCATGTTCGAGGTCGAGTGAACCGACCACGCGGTCTTCGGAGGCAGCCACCGGCAAGTCGACGAGACGCGTGGCGCGTTCGGCGACGGGCAAGTCGGGGTTGGTCTCGTAGCGGGCGCGGCACGAAGGACACATCGCAGATGGTTGATCGGGCGGACACCCATAGGGACAGTCGGCAACGACCCGGATGTGCGGCAGAATCCGCGCCAGGCCACGTACCGCCGTCGATTTGGCCGTACCTTTCTCACCGCGAATCAACACGCCGCCGATGCGGGCATTGATTGCATTCAAAATGAGCGCCCGTTTCAGTCGGTCTTGACTGACAATGGCACTGAAGGGGTAGACCGGACGTGCAGTGGTCATGGGTATCTCTTTCCAAACCAACCATCGTTGCATGCAAGCACACAACGGACGAATGCCCAAGCAGTGTTTGTACGGATGACGCAAGCATCAGCATGCACAAAAAGACTGCATATACCGTTCATTATCACATCAGAGTGCATGACTGTCAAATCTAGGGCGTTCAGATGCGTTGACAGCACTCTATGGCACTCATACAATTGAGGTATCCGCCTGGGGGCACCCCACGCAAGCGAGGCAACGATGATACGGCAGACCCGCGTCCTATCCGATGCATGGCACATGCGGCCCGTTCACCGCTTTGCCCAGGGCGAGTATCCGCGCGTCGATGCGCCCGGTTGGTTTGCCACCAGCATCCCGTCGCAGTGGCAATCACATCCGGATCTCGCGCGCTATGTCGGCCCAATGGTCTATCGCACGATATTCGCCGCAGCCGAACACCGCACAACGCGGACGTTTTTGCGCCTCAACGGCGTGTTTTACTTCTGCCGGCCATGGCTGAACGGTGCCGATTTGGGGCTACACGAGGGCTACTTCACGCCGCATACCATCGATGTCAGCCGTTTTCTCACTGTCCAAAACGAGCTTGTCCTCGAGGTGCGTTGCCCCGAAGAACACGACAAAGTCGGCAAACGGCTCATCACCGGCGTCTTTTCGCATTGGGATAGCCTAGACAAAACGACCAACCCGGGTGGTGTTTGGTTGCCCGTCGAACTCATCGAAACAGGCCCGGTTCACCTCTCGCAGGTGCTGCTTGCGACGACACGCGTCGGGACCGACCACGCCGATGTGCGCTACCGCATTGCCACCGATGCATTGGCGGCGACCGATGCGGTCGTGACGTGGCGGATTGCCCCCAAAAACTTCGGCGGCAAAATCCATCAGCTCGAGAGTCGCATCAGCGTTGCTGCCGGCCAGCACGAAGCCAGCGGGATGCTCCGCATCCCCGATCCCGAGCTATGGTGGAGCCACGACCTCGGGCATCCGGCGTTGTACGAAATCACAGCGACGATTGCGATAGGCGGCGTGGCCAGCGACAGCGTGACCTTTGATTATGGGATTCGCATGTTCGAGTTCCGCAATTGGATCCCGTATCTCAATGGCAAGCGCTTTCTCATGAAGGGTAATAACTACCCGCCCACCGACACCCGCCTGGCCACGGTGACGCAGGCGCGTTGTGCCACCGACGTCCAATTGGCGCGCGAATGCCACATGAACGTCTTGCGCGTGCATGCGCATGTGGCGCACCCGGCACTCTATGCCGAGGCCGATGCACAAGGGGTGTTGTTGTGGCAAGACTTCCCGTTGCAGTGGTTGTATGCGCGCAGTGTGCTCGGTCCGGCGCTCACGCAGGTGCGTGCGATGGTGCGCTTGCTCCATAATCACCCATCTATTGTGGTTTGGTGCATGCACAACGAGGCGATATACGTCGCCGACACCAGTGACGAGCGGCTCCTAAGCAAAATCCGGACGTATGTCTCGGTGTTCGGTTGGAACTGGAACCGAAACGTCCTCGACGTGGCCCTGCAACGCGTCGTCGCCAGCGAAGACGAACAACGTCAGAGCGTCCGTTCGTCGGGCGAATACGCCGTACCATTATTGGCGCGTGGCACCGATACGCACTTCTACTATGGGTGGTACGGCATCTATGGCAGGCTGTCCGCGTGGGAGCAGATTATTGCCCGCTTCCCCAAAAACACCCGCTTTGTAACCGAGTTCGGCGCGCAGAGCTTCCCCAATTACGAAAGTGCCGTGCGCTTTATGGATGCCGATGTGCGCCGTTTGGATGTCGCACGTTTGGTCGAGCGGCACAGCTTCCAACCCGATATGCTGGCGACCTGGATGGACTGGCGGCGTGCCCCCGATTTGCACGCGCTCATCAGCATGACGCAGGACTACCAAAGCGACATCAACCGATTCTATGTCGACCGGTTGCGCCTGCGCAAATATCGCCCGACCGGCGGCATCGTGCCGTTCATGTTCACCGACGCGAACCCAGCCGTGTCGTGGTCGATTGTCGACTACTGGCGCGTGCCCAAGGCGTCGTACTACGCGTTGCAACGTGCCTTTCGGCCCACGTATGCATGCACCATCGTGCCGGCCACCGCTGTAGCACGCGGTCAGGCGGTCGATGTGCCGCTGTTTGTGATGAACGATTTGCGTACGGCGATTGCCGTCACGGTGACGTTGACCGTGCGCGACCCCGATGGCACGACCTTGGCGCAGGTCGAGCATCAGCGCCATGTGCCGGCCGACGCGATGGCGATGCAGCTCGATGAACTGCGGCTCACCCCGACGCAGACCGGTAGGTACCACATCGACATCACCCTGCGTGACGCCAATGGCGTGCTCGAACAGACATACCCACTCGTCGTCGTATGACGACTGCCGGCCTCTCGTATAATATCCACAGAAAACCCCAGCCAGGAGCGTTGCAATGACCGATATGCTGAAGCGGGCCGAAGCCATCAGTGGCGAACTGTCACGGCTCCGCCGCGACATCCACATGCACCCCGAGTTGGCCTTCCAAGAAGTCCGCACCGCAGCCCTCGTGGCCGAGACGTTGCGCGAAATCGGCGGAATCGATATCCGCACCCAGGTGGGCATCACCGGCGTGGTGGGTGACCTGGGCACGGGCGATGGCCCGACGATTGCCATCCGCGCCGATATGGATGCACTGCCCATCCACGAAACCACTGGTCTCGGCCATGGTTCGCAGGACGCTGGCAAAATGCACGCCTGCGGTCACGACGCCCACACGGCGATTCTGCTCGGTGCCGCCCATCTGCTCAAAGCCGAGTTTGCCAGCGGCAGACTCAAAGGCAACGTGCGCTTCTTGTTCCAACCCGCCGAAGAAATCGGTGGTGACGGCGTGTCGGGCGCACCCAAGATGATCGCCGACGGCGCGATGCAGGGGGTTGACCACGTGATTGCGCTCCACGTCGATTCGGGCTCTCCGGTCGGCACCGTCAAAATGGTCAAAGGGCCGGTGACGGCGGCTGCCGATGCTTTCAAGGCGTGGGTGCGCGGCACCGGTGGCCATGGTGCCTACCCACACCACGGCACCGATCCGTTGTGGATGGCGGCGCCCATCATCACTGCAATCCACGGCATCGTGGCACGGCGCATCAACCCCAAAGAGCCAGCAGTGGTGAGTTTGGGGATTGTCCAAGCCGGTTCGGCCTTCAACATCATCCCCAACGAGGTCTACTTTGCCGGCACGATACGGAGTTTCAAAGAATCGACGCGCGAGACGCTGTTTGCCGAGTTGGACCGAGCGTTCGCACTGGCCGACGGCTTGGGGGGCAGCTACGAGCTCGAGATTATCCGTGGCTACCCGGCCGGCATCAACGATGCCGCCGTGGCACAGTGGATGGACGACGTCGCCAGCGACATCGTGGGCAGCACGCAGGTCGACCGCAAGACCGTCGGGATGGCCGGCGAGGACTTTGCCTACATGCAGCAGATGGCGCCGGGTGCGATGCTGATGCTGGGTGCTGCTGTGGGCGACATGCCGCGACCACACCACACACCGGTTTTTGACATCGACGAACGTGCGATGCCGATAGGGGCAGCGATTTTGGCCGAGACCGTGCGACGCTATCTGGCGCGCTAGTTTTTTTTATAGAGAAAAAGAGGCAACCCATGTCGATGTTGACCCGCGCCGAGGCCATGAGTGCCGAGTTGTCGCGTTTGCGCCGCGAGATTCATATGCATCCCGAACTGGGCTTCCAAGAAGTGCGCACCGCCGCGCTGGTGGCCGATACCCTCAAAGAAATCGGCGGGATTGGCATCCGCACCCAGGTCGGTGTGACCGGTGTGGTGGGTGATTTGGGCACGGGGGACGGCCCGACGATTGCCATCCGCGCCGATATGGATGCCCTGCCCGTGCTCGAAAACACCGGCCTCGGGCATGCATCCGTCGATGCCGGCAAAATGCACGCCTGCGGCCACGATGCCCACACGGCCATCCTGCTCGGAGCTGCCCACCTGCTCAAAGAAGAATTCGCGACGGGCAAACTCAAGGGCAACGTACGCTTTCTGTTCCAACCCGCCGAAGAAATCGGCGGCGACGGTGTGTCGGGTGCACCCAAGATGATTGCCGACGGCGCATTGACCGGTGTCGATCATGTGATTGCCC
>JBFYTT010000352.1:0-3232 GCA_041300425.1 Roseiflexaceae bacterium | reverse complement strand
CGATGACCGCCACCGATCCGGTGCGGCGGTAGCCGTCGATCATGGCGTAGTAGGCCGGCTCGTCGGCAGGGGCGAGGTGGCCGCAGATCGAATCGACCTGCATGAACGCAGCACCGTACTGGGCGGCGAGTTCATAACTTGCAGCAAAATTGTCGAGGACGTTGACACCGAGGATGTACTGCGGCCGTTGTTTGGACAGGTATGCCAAGACCGCTGCGACGTCGGTCGCATCGCCATAGTAGTCTTCGACAATCATGGCGTCGACTCCGCAGGCTGCGTAGATGTCGGCCTCGACGATGGCGCGTTCGAGGATGTTGTCGCGGCTGTCGCCTTTGAGGTGCAACATGGCCATGATTGGTTTTTTGTGGCGAAAACGCTCGAGAAACATCAGTTCTCCCCTTCCAAACGAACGAGTTCTGCTGCGACGCGATCAAGGAGTTCTTGTCGCAGCGCGGCTGTGAAGTCGGGATACGGCCCGTATTGGCGGGCGTTGAGGGCAGCCGCGAGATTGGCCATGACGACGGTCCGGAGCGGGTGTAATCCCTCGGCGTACCCATATAGCGCCGTACCGGTGGCGCAGTTGCCGCAACCGGTGGGGTCGACTGTGGCATCGAGGTCGTAGGCGGGGGCATACCAGGCGCGGCCGTCTTGGATCATATAGGCGCCGCGCGTGCCTACGCGGAACAAGCAAGGCGTGCCGAGCGCGATGATGGCGGCAATGGAGTCTGCTTCGGAGGTCGTACCAAAAAGCACCATCGACTCGGGCAGATTGAGCGAGTAGATATCGATACGTTGGATGAGCTTGCGTATAGTCGCGTGGCGATTGGGGGTGTCGCAGTCGGACGGCAGCAGCTCCCACATGAGTTTGGCAAGCGGGGCGGCAGCGCGGATGGCCGGTAGATCGCGCCAGATAGGCTCGCGCACGGCGGATTCGAGGTAGATGCCGCGTGTCATGGGCGACACATGTGGGAGGATGTGGGCTGCTTGGATGCGTGCGGTGTTGCCCCAGGTGAGTTCGAAGTCGACGCCGTGCTTCGAATACTCGCGCCAGCGCCCTTCGGTGTTGTATGCAAGGATGTTGTGGCGCGTGTGTGGCAGGACGGATTGGACCCCCGCCATCGACAGCCCATTTCTCCGGTAGTACTCGCCATAGAAGTCTGCGAAATCCGGGCCGGCCGTCGTCACAAACAGGACGTCGTCGGCGTAGGGCTTTATTCCGGTAAGTGCATATATCGAGCCACCGAGCTGCCCGGTGACACTCTGGCCGTTGGGATAGATGATGTCGTCGACGAGGGTGCAACCGCTGATAATGTACGACATGCGGGCAAATCCTGGCACTGTGCGACGGTCTGCTCTCAGGATACTATGGTTTTGGCCGGCGGCATGCGATGACATCCACGAAAATGGTGTGTTGTGTCGTTGGAGTCATGCAGTCGAAGAAACGACTTGGGGTATAGTAGTTGGGTATATTCAGTATCTGAGTACCACTATGAACACGCCGCTCCCAACGAATATCGGTCGGCCCGCGACGAATGCGCTCATCGCTGCGGGGATCACCTGTCTCGAAGACGTCGCAAAATACACCGAAGCAGAGCTTGCGTCGTTGCATGCGGTCGGACCAAAGGCAATCGGGATCCTCACAGAGAGCCTCCGGCAGCACAATACAGAATTATCTGCCCCGAAAAAGATGAAAAAGAAAGAATCCGAACTCATCGACGGCTTCCTCATCAAATACCACGCCAATGGCGTGACCCGCTGGTCCAAGGGCAAACTCGTCGACGGGCTGCCCGATGGATACTGGGAATGGTATCGCATCGATGGCACCATCAAGCGTTCGGGTCATTTTGTGCGCGGCGAGGTGGTCGGTGAATGGATTACCTACGACAGCCAGGGCAACGTCTACAAAGTGACGAAAAAATAACCTGCCGCGGACACTGTCGGCAGCGTGAGTCGCAGAGATGCAGAATTCCCATCATCAGGAGAAAACGGATATGGCCTCATCATATGCCGTGTATGTCGGTGACGTCGCCCTCGACGAGTATTACCGGGCGGACTTCTGGCCGAGCATCAAAGACAAAGCGCTGGTCAAACCGCTGCCTGCCATGCCGGGCGGCATGATCGCCAATGCAGCCTGTGTGGCAGCGGGGTTGGGCATGCAGGTGAAATTTTTGGCGGCGCTGAATCGTGGCGCCATAACGCAGTTTTTGCTTGCTGATCTCGAAAAAAGTGGCGTTGATACGTCGTTGGTGGTTTTTGACGACTCCCTACCCGATGCCAAATGCATGATATTTTTGGTGGGCGACGAACATACGGTCCTCATCCCCACCATGGGCATTACGGCCATTGAGATAACGCCTGCGCAGTTGGATGTGTTGGCACAGGCGAGCTACATCTATTCGACGCCCATCGAGTTCGAGCTCCTGCGCTGTGGCACGATGAACAGCGACGACATTATCGATTACTGTCGTCGGCACGGCGCACAGCTAGTCTATGACCTCGATGTCGACTATATCAACGACGGCGACGAAGCGCGCTACCGACGACTCGATGTGGCTTTTTTCAACGAAGTCGGCTACGACCGTTATTGTGGTGCGCTGGATGCACGCGCGGCTGCGGACCGCTTGCTGTCATACGGCATCCAGGTGGTGGTGGTTACGTTGGCAGAGCGTGGGTGTGTGGTGTATGAGCGCACGCAGACCATCGCCGTGCCTGGGGTGGCGGTGACGGTGGTGGATGTGACCGGCGCGGGCGATACGTTCTGTAGTAGCTTTGTCTATGCGCGCGCTGCTGGGATGGAGCTTCGCGCAGCAGCGGAGTTTGCCAATGCAGCAGCGGCACGCTGCGTGGGACAGATGGGCGCGCGGGTAGGCGCGGTGCCGCGCTAAACTTGACCGAAACGTACGTGATTGTGCAAATGGAGTGTTATTCAATGCGTGCAGATGATGCACGTGACCGCGCGCGATGGGCATACGTTGACGACAAGTATGTATCAGACTTTTCGTGTGTTGTTCGCGTTGCAGTGAGCATCCCTGCTCTGCCATGGCACAACATGTGCAGTCACACGGACCATACAACGCACATCCCATTGCAGCTCGTTGTGTACAATAATAGTGTCCAAAACAGTATTCAGTCGGTGCAAATGACTGACGAATAGAGGTGAATATGAAGTCGCGTCGTGAATTTTTGCGTTTGGCTGCCGTTGGCGTTGGATCCACCGTATCGATGGGTATCT
>JBFYTT010000331.1:0-2706 GCA_041300425.1 Roseiflexaceae bacterium | reverse complement strand
TGGCAATGCGGGCAAGTCAGGGTGGTCGTCAGGACAGGCATCGGGACCTCCGTCATGAGAGATCAGTTATCAGTTATCAGTTATCAGTTATCAGTTTTGGAATCAACCGTTTCTGATTTCTACTCTTCCCACGGGTCAATCAACGGTACTCCGGTATCGCGAAAGTCGCGTAGATTGCGCGTTACCAAGGTCAGACGGTGGTGGAGTGCTGTTGCTGCAATCATACTATCGATGGCAGGGAGTGTCCGTCCAGCGTGTTCACAGGTGATGGTGAGTGTCGCCCATGTCACCATGACCTGATGTGTCACGGGGAGAATACGTGACGCGAAGTGGGGAATCAACGCATCATTGATGATTGCCTCAGTCGCCGTGCGACGAGCGCTACTGGGGAGTTTGGCGACCCCACGCATGAGCTCACCAATGGTAATCGCAGACAAAAAGAGCGATTCGTTCTCTCGTGCATCGACCCACGCAACCACACGGTGGTCGGGCAGCGGCTTCATCAGCTCCGAAATGACGTTGGTATCGAGCACATACATCACCACGAAGGATCCTCGCGCAACCCCGTTCCATCGCGATCGATATCGAGCTCGATACCGTCATCCGGATATGGGCGGAGCAGTTCACTCAGACGTCGCTGCGGCTCACTGAGCGTTTTGTATGCGGCATACGACAAGACCACTGCCGTCGCCACGCCGTGTTTGGTGACGATTTGGACTTCACCTGCTTCTGCACGTGCGACAACTTCGCTGAACTTGTTTTTTGCTTCTTGGAGCTGCCAGAACTGTGTCATAAACATACTTTCTAGCTAGACTGTCTAGATAGTATGGCAGAGATCAGACAAAAGAAATCAGGTATCAGTAGAGGATGGATTCCACCACTGATACCTGTAACCTGTAACCTGTAACCTGTAACCTATCGCGACCGTTCCCGTACGTACTGTTCGAGTTCGCTCGACTTGATGCGTTCTTGTTGCATGGTGTCGCGATCGCGAATGGTGACGGTCTGGTCTTCGAGCGACTGGAAGTCAACCGTGACGCAGAACGGCGTGCCGATTTCGTCTTGGCGGCGATAGAGCTTGCCGATAGCACCCGTGTCGTCGTAGACGGTACGCATGTCGGCGTTGATCTGCAGGTCGGTGCGGATGCCCTTGGCCATCGACACCAGCCCGTCGTGGTTGCGCTTGAGTGGGAACACGGCTACTTTGACCGGCGCGAGATGTGGCTTGAGGTGCAACACCGTGCGATAGAACTCGTCGACGACGGGCTGTGTCACGCCACGCAGTTTTTTGCCGACCTCGATGCTGTCGGCACCGGGCAGCGCCAGCATCGATTCGATTTGTGGCAGACGGACGCTCAGCTCGGCAGCGATGGTGTCGGCTTGACCAATGATGGCGTCACGCTGCTCGGCGCTGAGTTTTTCGCTCCGACTGACGGACTTCTTGTAGGTGTCGAGGGCTGCCTGTACTGCCTCGAGCTTGTCGGCGGCGGGTTCCTTCACCATCTGCTCGTCGTACGCCTCGGACAAGACCGCGAGGAAGCAGCGGCCGACGCCGGCAGACGGTTCGATGACATAGGGCACCACGTGCCGGTTGTTGGGCTGATCGTAGTAGTTCAGCTTGGCGACGCTGTCGCGGTTGACGCTGACTTTGGCGTTGATGTTGAGGTTCTCTTGGTCGCGTGAGTGCGAGCCGAGGTCGTAGTCGCTGCGGCTGGCGATACCTTCGATTTCTTCGTACCCCAGCGTCGGGTAGTCATACATCAGGTCGTAGGTGCGCTTCGAATAGTGCGCCAGGCCGTCTTTGGGGACATCGTATATCTGGATCTTGGAGCGCGGTACGCCGATCGACTCCCACCAGGCGAGGCGGGCTTCGAGCCACTTTTCGTGCCATTCTTCGTCGGTGCCAGGCATGACAAAGAACTCGATTTCCATCTGTTCGAACTCACGGACGCGGAACAAGAAGTTGCGCGGGTTGATTTCGTTGCGGAACGCCTTGCCGACCTGTGCAATCCCAAACGGCAATTTGCGGCTGGTGCTCGACAAGACATTGCCGAAGTTGGCAAAGATGCCCTGGGCGGTCTCGGGACGCAGATATGCGAACGAGTCGCTGTCTGCCACCGGGCCGACGGCAGTTTTGAACATCATGTTGAAGGGGCGCGCCTCGGTCAGATCGCTCGAGCCACAGCTGGGGCATTTGCCTTTGATGTGGTCGGCGCGCCAGCGGCCTTTGCAGGCGCGGCAGTCGACGAGAGGGTCGTTGAAGGTCTCTTCGTGGCCCGAGTACTTCCAGACCAGTTTGTTCATCAAAATCGCGGCGTCGAGGCCTTCCATATCGTCACGGGCATAGACATTGGTGCGCCACCACGCATTGATGATGTTGTTCTTGAGTTCGACTCCCAACGGGCCGTAGTCAAACACCCCTTGCAAGCCGCCGTAGATATCAGAACTGGGGAAAATGAACCCGCGTCGTTTGCACAGTGACGCCAACTGTTCGATGGATGCTGCCGGCATATCGTGCTCCTGTCATGGGCTTGGGGGCACAAAAAAACCCCAAGCGAAATGAATCGCCTGGGGACGCAGTGCGTGCGTGGTCCCACCCCAGTTACCGAGCGGACTCGGTCACTTTTGTAGATTGTGTACAGACTCTGCGGTGCCGTTCGTGGTATCCCTGGTCGAGCTCACACCCTTCTCGACTCGCTGGGCAGG
>JBFYTT010000329.1:0-8133 GCA_041300425.1 Roseiflexaceae bacterium | reverse complement strand
GTTCGGGCGCGATCGCTTCGTTGCACGGATCCGCGCCTTCGTCGAGACACATCACGAGGTGGTCAATGGATGATATGAGCCGATTGATACGCCTCATTCGCCGTCGCTGGTGGGCGCTGGTGGTCCCCGCAGTGGTGTTGCTCCTGAGTGCACTCGTGCCCGCCATCGGTACACCGCCGCAGTATGCGGTGTCGCGGACTATTTTGCTTACCAACCGGTCACCGATGAACGACACCGGTGACACGCTGGCCTACGACTTCCCCGCGATAAGCCGGAGTGCTGTATACCACACCAAAGTCGCAGCGTTGGTCGGCGCAGACACACAAGCAGGCGCAGTGGCCGCGGCACTTGACGTACGCAACGACAACCGCGCCGTGACCTTTACGGTCAGCGGGAGCGACCCGACGACGTTGGTGCCCATCCGCGACGCGGCCGTGGCAGTCCTCGCGCGGGATGGTACACTACTGTGGGGCAATACGAGTGGCCAAACCACCGTCAACATTGCCGATTTGGCACACCAAGACGACCCACAACGGGTCGCAGTCTGGCGCGATCAACTCGCCGCGGCGGTGCTGCGTGGCCTGGCTGGTGCACTGCTGGGGCTGTTGGTCATCACGATCCGCGGGGTAGAGGGAGCAGACGCGCATGCGCATGAGTGAGTACTTCAAAATCTTCCGGCGCCGCTGGGTGCCGGTGTTGTTGGCCATGGTCTTGACCGCAGTGGCTGCGTATGTGTTTAGCAAGCTCCAAGAGCCGCTCTTTCGCTCCGAAGCGAGCTACCTGGTCGTGCCCAACCGCAACGACAACGGCTTGTCGATTGTGTTGACCAACAACATGAACAGCTACAAACAACTCGCGCTGGCACGCCCCCAAATCGAAAAACTCAGCGCCCAGCTCCAGCTCGACCGCAGCCCCGAATGGCTGCTCGAGCACATCTCGATCCAGGCCAATGCCGATGATCGCAAAATGATTGTCCAGGTCGATTACCCCGACGTCGATATGGCGCCGCGGTTGGCCAATGCAGTCGGCGAAAACATGGCAGCCCTGGTGAGCTCACTCAACGACGGCCTCGAAGGTACCGACAAAATCAACATGCGTATGACGACCCCGGCCACCCCGCCGACCCTGTATCGCCCACAAACCCGGATCAATGTCGCAGCGGGCGCGTTCCTCGGCCTGATTATCGGGTTGTTGTTGGCGCTGGTCCTCAATGCCCTCGACGACACCCTCAAAAACAGCGAAGATGTCGAAACCCTCGTCGGGTTGACCGTTATCGGCGCCATCCCGACCCAAGCATCCAATCCTGACCGCCGGGTCGCCGCGAGGAGAACGCAATGACCACCACGTCTACCTTGGTTGCCCTCAGCGATCCGCAGTCGGCTGCTGCCGAGGCGTTCCGCACCCTGCGCACCAACATTCAATTTGCCGGTCTCGATCGGACCCTACAACTCCTCACCGTTACCAGCGCCGGCATCGACGAAGGCAAATCCCAAGTCGCCGCCAACCTGGCCATTACCATGGCCCAGGCCGAGCAACGCGTCGTTTTGGTCGACTGTGATTTGCGGCGACCGGCGTTGCATACCCTCTTTGGGCTGAGCAACGAGACCGGCATCACCACCATGCTCCTCGCCAGCGAGGGGACGCCGGCGCCGTTGCAAGCCACCTCGGTACCAGGCCTGCAATTGCTGGCAAGTGGCCCTTTGCCGCCACGCCCGGCCGACATCCTCGGTTCGCGCCGCATCGGCGAGATCCTGCATGCCCTGCGTGACGTCGCCGATGTCATCATCATCGACACTCCACCGGTCCTGGCGGTTACCGACGCGGTTGTGCTTGCCCCGCGTGTCGACGGCGTTGTCCTGGTGCTGCGTGCCGGCCACACCCGCCGCGAACCCGCCAAACAGGCCCGCGCCGTGCTCGAGAAGTCCAAGGCCAATATCGTGGGCATTGTGCTCAACGACGCCGAACTCAACTCCACCACTGATTACTACGGATAAACAGCTACCATGATCGACATCCATTGTCATATCTTTCACGACCTCGACGACGGCCCACGTAGTCGCGACGTATCGCTCAATATGGCGCGCCAACAGCACGCCGCTGGGGTCACGACTATCATCGGCACCCCGCATAGCCCCAATTCGTCGGCGTCGCGTAAATACAGCCCGGCGCTCATCCGCGAACGGGCCCACGAGCTCCAAGAACTCGCCGCTGCAGACGGCCTCGATGTAACGATTTTGCCTGGGACCGAGATCAATTATTACAACAATATCTCGCGCCACCTCAAAACCGAAACCATCATTCCCCTGGCCGGCAGTCGCACCGTGCTCATCGAGATGCCGGTCTTTGCGGTCGACATGCGCTTTTTGCCTACTGCGGTCGATTTGATGGCCGAGGGCTATAACGTCGTCCTGGCGCACCCCGAGCGCTATATCTACAACCAGCGCGACCTCGAAGACCTCAAGCGCATCCACGAGACGGGCGTGTTGTTCCAGATTACTGCCAACGCCGTCACCGAAAAAAACAGCACCCTGTTGTTCGATCACGGAATGGTCGACATCGTCGCCAGCGACGCCCACGGCGACACCTACCGCCCCACGCAGATGGGCACCGGCTTTGCCAAAGTCAGCGAACGCTATGGCAAAGAAATGGCCGAGCGGATTTTTGTGCAGACACAGACACGGCTGCTGGCGCACTGATAGTTATCAGTGATCAGTGATTAGATATCAGTGATTAGATATCAGTGATACCTGACGAGTGATTAGTTTTAATTTAATACTAGCTTGCTGCAGCAAACAATCACCCACACACACGCAACCCGACATCTCGTCACTGCGTTCTGTTCTGCTTCCCATGCAGTGTGGTGATTGAATAAACTCTGCGCCTAAACTTTTAAGTTATAACTGATAACTGATAACTGATAACTGATAACTTGTACCTACCGTGACGTTCCTTTTTCGCGGCGCGCCTCGATGACATCGGGCAATCGATTGAGCCGATCGAGCAGGCGGGTCAGTTGCTCAACGCTCTGGACGCGGATAATCGCCCGGAGCATCGACACATTGTGGCGCTTGGTGGGCACCTGCTCGACGACGTCGATATTGATGCCCGCGTCGGCAATCGTCGACGAAATATCGCGCCACAGCCCGACGCGATCCCACGACTCAATCTGGAGGGGTACCGAAAAGCCCAGTTTGGGCACCGACCCACCCCAGTTGACCGCCACGATGCGATTGCGATCCGGCTCGTTGAGGATATTGTGGCAATCGGCGCGGTGGATAGTCACGCCACGGCCACGGGTCACATCGCCGGCGATGGGCTCGGTGACGACCGGGTTGCAACAGCGTGCCAAGCGTGTCAGCATCCCATCGATACCACGCACGCGGATGTCGGCACTGCCCACCGTGGTCGTTTTTGGGGCGTTGGGCATGGGCGGGTCGATTGGTTCATTTTCTTTCATCTGCACGGCCAGGATTTTTTGGCCGATGGTCCGTGCCGACAGTTCACCGTCGCCGATTTGGGCAAACATGTCGTCGATGATCTTGATGCCCACCATGTTGGCAGCGTCTTCGAGCGCAACCACCAATCCGAGGCGCTTGAACTCTTTTTCGAGCATTTCGCGTCCGGCCGCAATGTTTTCGCCCCGATCGGCTCGCTTAAAGAAGCGTCGGATGTGCGCCCGGGCGCTGACCGTCTTGACGAAGTTCATCCAGTCACGGCTCGGGCCGTTCGAGGTGCGCTTGGTCATGATTTCGATCATCTCGCCGGTCTGGATCTGGTAATCCAGCGGCACCATGCGGTTATTGATGCGCGCGCCGACACAGTTGTTGCCTACGTCGGAGTGGATGCGGTATGCAAAATCCACCGGTGTCGAGCCCAACGGCAGGTCGATGATTTTGCCGCGGGGCGTAAACACAAAAACCTGCTCTTCCAAGAAGTCGCTCTTGAAGCGCTCGACGAATTCGGTTGCATCGGCGACTTCGTTGCGCCACGACATCAATCCACGGAGCCAGACGATTTTTGCATCGAAGTTCTGATCGGCCCCTTTGCACCCATCTTTGTAGCGCCAGTGGGCGGCGATGCCGTGTTCGGCGACTTCGTGCATATCGTGCGTACGGATCTGCACCTCGCACGGCTGCCCGCCAGGGATGAGCACGGTGGTGTGCAATGACCGGTAGAGGCTCTCTTTGGGGTTGGCGATGTAATCGTCAAACTCACCCGGCACCGGCGGCCAGGTGGTGTGTACCAACCCCAGCACCTGGTAGCACTCGGGGACCGTGTTGACCATCACGCGCACGGCCAATTGGTCATAGATTTGCTCGAGACGCACGCCTTTGCGCTTCATCTTGCGGTATATCGAATGGATGTTCTTGGGCCTGCCGGTGACTTCTCCGGTGATGTGTTCGTGGGTGAGCAACTCATCGAGGCGGTCGACCACGCGCTGGACGGTTTTTTCGCGCAGGTCGCGGCGCATGGCCAACTGACGACTAATCTCGGTATAGTGGTCGGGTTCGAGGATAGCAAACGAGCGGTCTTCGAGCTCCCACTTGAGCTGGCCGATCCCGAGGCGGTGCGCCAGGGGGACATAGATTTCCATCGTTTCGCGGGCAATGCGTTTCTGTTTTTCGGGTTTGGTGACGTGGATGGTGCGCATGTTGTGCAGCCGGTCGGCCAGTTTCACCAGCACGACGCGCGGGTCATTGGCCATCGAAACAAACATTTTGCGGTAGTTTTCGGCCTGGGCTTCTTCTTTGGGGCGTACCTCGAGCTCCGACAATTTGGTCACACCATCGACGAGAGCGGCCACATCGGGCCCAAACAAGCCTTCGATTTGTTCGTAGCTGACGCTCGTGTCTTCGATGACGTCGTGCAAGAGGGCCGCCATGATGGTCTCGGCGTCGATGTGCAATTCGATCAAGATGGTGGCCACGGCGACGGGGTGGTTGATATACGGCTCGCCTGACTCACGCGATTGGTGGGCATGGGCAGCGGCAGCCACGGCGAACGCCTGGCGCACTTTTTCGACGAATTCTTCGATGTGTGGGTCGTGCGTTGCAATGGCGCGGAAGCGCGTGGCCAACTCATTGATGACTGGCGCGTACATCAGTTCGTGGTCGGGGATAAGTGCCCCGCTCGGCGCAGGCTTGCGCTGATCCGACGATGGTGTCATGCCATTGGTCATGTGGTGGACTCCTCAGCCGTGCTACTTGGTTTCGACATCGTCAAAAAATCCCCCTGCAGCGCTGTCGAACGTCTCGACATACAACGCAGGCACCCCCGGGTCGACGTTTTCGATGGCAAACGACGCCAACGCGACCCCATTGACGCGGAACACGTACTGTTCGCCGTCGACCGCCATCTCGAGCGTATTGGGGCCTTCGGGCACAATCACATCGCTGCTGGCGACCTCTTGGTAGGCGGTCCAATTATCGGCCTCGGAGCGGAAGCAGCCATAGCGCCGGATTGGACTCACCCAACACGCCACATAGTCGCGACTCTCGTCCGCGCGGTATTTGAAGCGCAGCGCCACCCCGATACGTGCCACCCCGTCGAAGCGCGACGTCACGCGGATGGACTGATCGGCGCGTTCGACCTCGGCAGGTGCACTCAGATAGTAACTCTCGGCCATGCGCAGATACATATGGTAGACGCCGTCAGATATCGTCATCGCGCGCCGGAGGTCGTCGCCGATGAACCAGCGCCCCTCGTCTGCGTCGAACGCATCGCGGGTGAACGGCGCCGGCGTGGCTGTGGGTACCGGTGTCTGCGTCGGCAACGGGATAATACCCAGCGACGCCTGAACCGTCGCGACCCGCGGCACATACTCGGCACGCTCGACGCTGGGCACTGCCATTACCAGAATTGCCTCGCTGTCGTCGAACTGTTGGGCACTAACCCGCACCCAAAGGGGCACCGCCGCGCCCGCACTGCTTGTACCACTGGCCCGCGCCTCGAGCACCAACGTGCCGTCGACGGTACGTTGGATATCGCCTTCGGCGCTGGCATCGAGCTGACCGACGGCCTGGAGCAACAATTCGCGGCGCTGTGGTTCGGCCAGCAATGTCGGGCTGGCGATGACCAACAGCGACACCAAGCCGCGTCGATCCGGCGCGTTCCAGATCCACAGTGTGCGCCCGGCGTCTTGGTGATGCTTGATCTGCCAGCCCGTCGGCACCTGGAGCGTAATCCGCCCATCGGGCGACTTCCAGGCCGTCAAGAACGGCTCGGGCGTGGGCGAGAGCGCAACCGTGCTGGTAGCAACGATCGGTAATTCGATGCCAGACGCGGGTGCACACGCGCTACACAGGAGCGACCCAAGCAGGGCGCAGGTTGTCAGAACGGCGTTCATTTTCACCGCTGTATTATACTCCTCGCCTCGGCCCCCACATCAGCGCCGACCAAATCGGGTATGCTACCCCAAACACCCTTTGTCGCAGGAGTCCATCATGCACAGCCGTTGGAACAACGCCGATGCCCGTCAGCACACCACGCCCCTCGCTCTGCGCATCTATACATCGCGCCTGCTCGGCGCCGACCAACGCCTCGTCTTGCACGGCGGCGGCAACACCTCGGTCAAAATCCAGACCACCAACCTATTTGGCGACGCCGAGACCCTGCTCTACATCAAGGGGAGCGGTCACGATCTGGGCACCATCGACGCCCGTGGCTTTGCACCGGTGCGCCTCGACGCGCTCCTGCGCATGGCCCAGCTGCCGTCCCTCAGCGATGCTGCCATGGTCAACGCCATGCGCACCGCCATGACCGACGCCGGCGCACCGACCCCTTCGGTCGAGGCTATCCTGCACGCCATCATCCCGGCCACCTACGTCGATCACACCCACGCCGACGCCGTGTTGACCTTGCTCGATACGCCCCACGCGGTGCAATACATGCGCGAGCTGTACGGCGAGCGCTTCCTCATTGTGCCCTACGTGATGCCCGGCTTTGCCTTGGCACGACATTGCGCGCTGCAGTTCGCGCGCGAGCTGACCCCGCAGCACGAAGGGGTGATCTTGCTCAACCACGGCATTTTTACGTGGGGCGACGATGCCCAGACCAGTTACGAGCGTATGATTGCCGCTGTCGACGCAGCAGAGCAGTACGCAGAAAAACGCATCCGCGCGGCGGCTGCGACCGTACCTCCATTCCCCGCTGCGCGATCTCCCCGTGCGACCCTGCGGGCCCACATCAGCGCTGCAGCGGGCGTGCCGATGATTGTCATGTCGCACCGCGACGAGTTGACCCGCGCGTATGCGGCACGACCCGACGGCGAAAACCTGTCCACCCGTGGCTGTGTCACACCCGACCACATCATCCGCACCCGTCAAATCCCACTCGTCGGGCGTGACGTGGCAGCCTATGCACAGCGCTACCGCGATTGGTTTGCAACCCAAGCGGCCACGGTCGATGCCCCTTTGACGATGCTCGACCCAGCCCCGCGCATTGTCCTCGATGCCGAGTTGGGCATGCTGACCGTCGGCCGCACCGTCAAAGACGCCCGCATCGGCGCAGACGTCTACCGCCAGAGCATCCCGGTCATCAGCGCTGCCGAGCAATTGGGCGGCTATACGCCGCTGGGCGATGCCGATTTGTTCGCTATCGAATACTGGGAGCTCGAGCAGGCCAAACTGCGCCTAGCGGGCACCCCACCCGTCCACAGCGGCGAGGTGGTCCTCGTCACCGGTGCAGCGTCGGGGATTGGCCGTGCCTGTGTCGAGGCATTCCTCAGACTCGGCGCCGCCGTCGTCGCCCTCGACATCAATCCCGATTTGCCCCACATCTACAACCGACCCGACGTCTGTAGCGTGGTCTGCGATATCAGCGACGACGCAGCCATCGTGGCGGCCATCGATGCCGGCGTGGTGGCCTTTGGGGGCATCGACATGCTGGTGCTCAACGCCGGCATCTTCCCCAAAAGTCGCGCCATCAACGCCATGCCGATGGACGAGTGGCGCCGCACCATGGCCATCAATCTCGATGCCAACGTGGTGCTGTTGCGCGAGTGCCAGCCGTTGTTGGCGCAGGCGTTGCACGGCGGCCGGGTGGTCATCATCGGCTCCAAAAACGTCCCTGCACCGGGACCCGGCGCCGCGGCCTACTCGGCATCCAAGGCCGCCATCACGCAGTTGGCCCGTG
>JBFYTT010000304.1:0-5918 GCA_041300425.1 Roseiflexaceae bacterium | reverse complement strand
TGTACGAACAACCCCCGCTCGATAATATCCTCTGGCATGATCCGTTCGATAACCAAGCAACGGGCTGGGAGCCACGCTACGAAGTGCCGTACCGGTATACCGATGGCAGGCTCGTCTCTTGGAACGGCTATCAAGACGGCACCTACGCGTTCATGCTCAACGGACAGCCGTCGATTGATGGTCAAATCGCACCGGCGTTGTGGGACTTCAATGGTGCATACCGATTGCCAGCCTATCCCTACCGTGTGCGTGCCGATGTGTCGGTCCATCCCGCCGGCAATGCGATGCTGCTATTGGACTATGCCGGGAGCTATACCGATATCAACAGCGGCGATGGCATCGCAGTCGTGTGGGGCCAAAACGACGGGTTTTCGTACAAAGTGGTCGACACCTGGGATCTCACGGTCTACGAGTTCCACTCCGGTCGTACCTGGACCTTGGGTTGTAGTGCCAAGGACGCCAAAGTGCCCGCCGGGATCATCTCACGCGCGGTCGTCGATGTCGATTTGACACAGCTCAATGTGACGCTCTATACCGCTGACACGCGTGCATATCATACAACCTGCGCACGCATCTACAGTGGCGCCGAGAGCACGCCGCGTTCGTTGGGGATTGGTTCGGTCTATCCGCGCCCCGCAATCCCTACCAATGACTACAACTACATTGCTTTTCAAGACATCTACGTGATGCGTCTCGACCAATTTGTGCCTGCACAACCGAGCACGGGAGCAAGTGAAGAAGTGCTTTTTGGATGCGCAGCAAACTGGCAAGGTGGCTACACGGTCGAGGATATGGCGGTTCCCGCTATACCCTTTGCAGTGGTATTAAGCGACCGGACGGATTGTTACAACCCATATCGCAGCTATGCATCAGACTTCCCCGGCTATGGCCCCGAACGCGTCGCCATGCAACAACCAGAACAACTCATTGGCTCATGGTATTGCGGGAGCGAAGCCCCCTCATCGCGCTTTTCGATCCGGCCCGAAAATGACTATCTCCGCATGCTCATCGACAACGAATTGTTTTATGTGTTCGCAGCAACGAACATCACGTCACATGTGCTGTTTTCTGATATAGAGCCCATCCCGTATGGCTACATGGTGACATCGAACCCAACCGGTGGCAATCGGGATTCGTTCCAGCCCATCGACTTCGTCTCTATCGGCGATGGGATCGGGGTCGCCGATCAACAACGCTACTCCTTCACGTTTGACGGTACACGCATCTACACCAACTGGAATGCCCGCGACTGTCAGCGTGAATAACGGTCATTCGCTGGCTCTGCTGGGTTTCGGTATTTTCGTCAAATACCTGTGTGGCGCAAAGAGATTTGGAAAATTTACCAAATTTTAACCATTTGCTTCCACGTAGAATGCAATCACACGAAGGAGGCCATGATGACAAATGTCCACATTGATGTCGCGGCAGTGCGGCATTTCTCAATGATGATGAGTGCACGGATGCGCAATCTCGAAAAGCAAGCAGAGGATTTGAAGTCTGTCCAAGTGCGTTTGGCGCAGACATGGGCAGACGAACAATATATGGCCTTCTACGACGATGCCCGCCGAATGGTCAGCCTGCTCGAAGAAGTCGTCCGTGAGTGTGATTATGAACGGAAACGACTCGATGCTATTGCTGATGCCGCAGAGCGTATCACATATTAGGAGTGCTGTATGACACAACGTTCTAATGACTATGCAGCGCTGTACACAGCGGCCTTTGATCTGAGTTTCATCGGTGAAGAGTCTGTGATGCAGATGAATTGGCTTATCGACAGTGCAAACAGTATGGGCGATAGCTGGAGTGATGCGCAATATGCGCGGTTTCAAGAGCGCATGGAAGAGTACCGCGATCGCATCTCTGTGTTCGCCCAAAAAAATGTTGTGACCTGTGAAGCAGTCAGAGCTACAGCCAAGAAAATCGAAGAATACCTCGCGACCCTCGACGGCTAAGAAAGGTTGTGCGTATGACCACACGCTCTATCCAATCGCTCGATTCGCTGACATCGTTGAGTATCGCCTTGCCTGCACTGCCAGAGCGGCTCGCAGAGCGTATTCGTACGACTGAAGATCGATATGCTACGCTCACAACCCTCTACAACGATCGCGTCACTGCCGTGAAGCAGGCCGCGTCTGCTGCACTCGAGCGCATCGATCATCTGCGCAATTGTAGTTGTTCTGACGATTGCTCGTGTGCGGAGCAATACTACCGACTGGCCAGCGCGATCCAACAACGCCAGGACCGGGCAATCGGTGCACTCGATGACATCTATGCGCCGGTGGCCCAACGTATGCGCAACACCGCAATATATACCGCTTTGCAGCAGGTCGAATCAGAAGTGCCGCGCTACGAACAAGGTCTGCGTGGGCTGGTAAAAGCTGCAAAGCTCTACCTCGGTGCAGGAGACTAGCCATGGACACGCACCAACTACAGGCACTCTTGGATGCCGCGGGGCTCGATGCGATATTGTATCGCGATGTGGTCGCTCCGCTCGATATTCTGCGCCGCCACGAAGAAGTCATCGATTCAGAGACAGCGTTGCTCTGTGACCTGATTGAACGCGCACAGGATGACCTCGCAAATCTGCCAGATACGTTTGCATCAAGCGACTAGCACGGGGGTATGATTGCATGTTTGGGAACATGAAACGTCTGCGTGAGAACATCGTGCATACCGTCTCGCAACTCGTCGAACTGGTTGCTCACGGGCAGCAACTCCACAGCGCGCTCCTCGCCAAAATACAGGCTGATCGTGATACCGCCATCGCCACTGCCGAAGCAGCATTTGCCAAAAAAGAAAACGCAATCCGCGAACAGCGGCAAGAACTCGCCGCACAGGTCAAGCAGGTGTTGGATTCTATCCAACGCAAGGCTCCGCTGAGTGGCCTGGACTATGCAAACGCACTATGGAAGCGGCCCGAGTGGTCAGCCTGGAACACTGCAGACAACCGCGGACTCAAACCCGAAGACCGCAAAAATATCCCACGTGAATTTTTTCAATCGGTGTTTTCGCAAGAAAACCGCCTCACCGACTATGTCCTATTTGGGTCGGCCCATCCGCACCCCAGTGCACCACACATGCCCTTGTTTTTTAGCCCCGCACACCATCACAATCTCGTCATCACCACGCAGAATCCGGATAAATCGACCGCATACGATTTTATGTATTCTTTGACACTCCGCCTGTTGACTGCAGGTCGCCCTGGCAGTGTCAACTTGCTCATGATTGACCCGGTCAAACTCGGTGAGAAGCTCGGTACCTTTTCGACGGCGTTTCGCGAGCTACCGCGCATTAAGTCATTGATCCAAGGTGGACTTGCACTCACCGAAGATCGTCAAATCGAAGACGAACTGGTGCAGTTACGTACGCGCATCGCCGAAATCGTCCAAACCATGGGAGATAATTACGCATCACTTGAAGCCTATAATCAGGCTTCAAACGACATCCAAGAGCCGTACCGGATCCTCGTCATACGCGATTTCCCCAAGTCTTTTTCGAAGAACTCGGTCGACAAACTCGTCAGTATCATGAGCTCCGGTCCGAAATGTGGTGTCTACACGATCTTGCATATCGATGAGTCAGTGACCCGTAGCGATCCCAATTTGGTCGCACGTGGCCAACAATTGTCGCCTGAAGAACTTGTCGAACACTACTACAAAGCAAAGTTCGATATCAGCCGCAATCAACTCGTGGCCGGTGGTGTTCTGCTCGAGCAGATCAACGACAAGCCGGAATTCTTTCGAATGTCTCTTTCCGACGAGATACAACAGAATGTCTCAACGTCTGTCACAACGTACCTGTTGGACACGCTCGCTGAGGTACCCGTCAAGCTTTTGGATTTGCCGGCGAGCGACATTGCCACCAATGTCGTCAACTCCATCGCCACCCTGCATGCCCAAGGTGACACGGTTGCGATCCCCATCCCCGAAGTCCCTGCGGCTCAATGGTGGAAAGCCCAGAGTACGCTAGCGCTATCCGTGGATGTCGGCACTTCATCACGGGCCGACAAAATGATTTTTGAGCTTTCCGATGCTGTCGTGAATGGCCTCATCGTCGGTCGTATCGGCTCTGGCAAGACGAATTTGTTGCATGTCATCATCCAGCAGCTGTGTACCCGATATAGCCCTGCAGAGTTGGTGCTCTATCTGATTGACCTGAAGCAGGCCGAGTTTCATTCGTATGGGCACAACAAGTTACCGCATGCCCGGGTGGTTGCGTCGAAGACCGACCGTGCCTTTTGTCTCAATGTGCTCCAAGATGTACACCTCGAAGTCGAGCGCCGTAATGCGATGTTCACCCAGGCAGCCAATGAACACCGTAAGACAATTGTCAACCTCGCACAATATCGCGAGGTCACCGGTCACGCATTGCCACAGCTCGTGCTGATCGCCGACGAATTCACGGTCCTGTTCAGCATCGATGACAAAATCACCGCCGAAGCACGTCGTTTGATCGAACAGATTGCCAAACTAGGACGTTCATCGGGTATTCACCTTATTTTGGCAACCCAGGCACTGCAGCACAGCACCTTGAGTGCGTCGATCCGCGATCAATTCGTGATGCGTATTGCCCTGATGTGTGACGACAACACCATCGAGACATTGTTTGGTGCGCACAATAAGCTTGCACGGACCCTCAAACGTCGCGGTGAAGCGATCTTCAATTACGCTGCCGGCAGCGAGGATGGGAATCGCCGCGCGCAAGTGTATATCCAACATGCCGACACACCGAAGTTCATCGGTGCGCTGCGTGCACATGCAACAAGCACCGCGACGGACATCCGCTCGCCGATGGTGTTCGAAGGCAACATCACCAGTTCTGTCGCAGATCATCCGCTCTATGTGACTTCTAAACCAGGATCGGCAATCCGTGGTCGTGATCTGAAGTGCTATTTTGGTCAAGAGTTGACCCTCGCAAACACGCATGTCTCTACCGCGTTGTCCGACGCGACTGCCGATAACGTCATCATCATGGCGGCGAAATCGTACGAAAAATACGTCAGTGAGTTTTTGTTGTCGCTCCTGGCGTTGTTCCCAAAGCAATTCCAATCAGATGTATTGCACCTGAATGTCTACGATAGTACGTATTCTGCTGATACCGACACCTGGCGGATAGCCCCCTTTCTGCACTCCATTGCCGACACCATCAATGATGTCCGAGATACCTGTCTCGAAGAAATCGTCCGCCTCGCTGATCTCGTCTATAGCCGCGAACAAAGCGGTGCACCGCCAACGACCATCGAGGTCTTTGTCTGTGCGGGGGTCCCACGCAATCTACAGAATCCCGTTCGGCAAGCCCATCGCACGGCTACGACACCGTCTGGATCAGCAACGCAACCGCAGACACAGCATGCTCCTGCGCCTGCTGGTATCGACACACCGTTCCCACCTGATTCAGAAGAAGCCGCGCAGCGCCGTGCAATCATTGCCGAAATCACCGGAACCATGAGTCCTTCGTCGGTTGAAGGTCTTGCAATCAAAAGTCCGATTCCGCGTACTCCCAATGCTCCTGCACCGGAACTTCTCGATGCGTTTCGTCAGGGATATGGTGGCGAACAAGCCAGCAAAGCAGCGACCGGACCAGCAGTAGATATGTCGGGTGCACCCTCACGCCAGAACACGACGTACAGCAAATTGCTCGTGTATATCCTCGAAAACGGTCCAGCCATGCGGGTCCACACAATCCTGTGGATGGATGGGCTCAACACGCTCCAAAACACTCTGGGCAGCAGTCGTACCGTCGTGGACCAGCTGTTCAACACACGGGTGTTGTTCCCCATGAGTATGAATGATGCAAGCCGATTCTGTGAGTC
This sequence comes from Roseiflexaceae bacterium, assembly GCA_041300425.1. GTDB lineage: Bacteria > Chloroflexota > Chloroflexia > Chloroflexales > Roseiflexaceae > UBA965. The sequence goes on along the minus strand of JBFYTT010000304.1, from coordinate 106 downwards.
CGACGCAAAAGCAGTCGATGCATTTCAGCCAATCAATCAGCTTGGGAACTGGAACGAACCACGCGTGCTGATCTATGACCGCGCCCAAAACGTCGCAACCATTGTG
>JBFYTT010000280.1:0-4068 GCA_041300425.1 Roseiflexaceae bacterium | reverse complement strand
ATGGCATACATAGTGCGTGATCGGGTGTTGGTTGGATTGGCAAGGCTGAGGGTGTACGAGATGACCGAACCATCTCCGACGACCGGTGCCTGCTCTGTCAATAAACCATTGGATAGTTCATCCAAAAGGGCAGACCCTGTGCTGTTGGTTTGTGCATATTCTTCGACACGGGTACACCAGCCGTTAGTCGGCACCAGTGCACAGAGTTGTGCTGTTTCTTCGATGATTTGCACAATCGCGTCGGGTTCGGTGTTTGCATAGGTGTCAGCGATTGCCCGCTGATAACTCCCTGCCGGACTGCTACGCAGGGTTGCGTTGATACGCGTTGTGTCGGGACTGTTGACCACGGTGCTTGGACACACAGCGCTGTCCAGCGAGCTCCAGCCGTAGCCATTGATCATCGGGGTAATCGCTATCAAGTCAGACCCTTGGTCGGTCCGAATCGGGTTGGTACTTGGGAACGTCGCCCATGGCAAGAATCCCTGCGGTGCAGTGGCAAATGCAATCACACCAAATGGGTTGCCTGCGGTATACCCAATTTGACTGAATCCGACGCGCAAATCAGTATGCTTTATCCCTAATTCGTCTGCATACTGATACGTCGGTCGCGAACCGTCGTTCATCCAACTGCCGGCCGCCTCGTCCCAACGTAAGATCTGAGCGACGGTCCGATTTTGGACATGGATGACATAATCAGAACCCTGCGGGCTGTTCGCACGTACCCCACGTTGGCTTGCTGCCAAGCCTTGCTGGAAGGTATTGATATAAGACGCGAGTGTCGTGCCTGTCGATGTTGTACGTGCGGCAGTATTGACTGGCAGGGTGATGAACGAATCGCCCAACGCAACACTATCCGTTATCGTTTTGGTATACGAGCTCGGTCGGTAACTGCTCACCGTTCCGCCGACCTTGGTGTCGAGGTAGACAAACAGGTCACCGTCATACTCCCAGTCCGCTCCTTGGTAATTCAAGCGGATTGCTTGGGTATCCCAGGTCATGGCAAACCGTTGGATATCCAAGTTGGTGGCACGTCGGTCTTCGCCGAGTGCTGCACACCCGTTACCCAAGAACCCACGATACACCGGTGCATCCGATGGGATGAGCGTGTAGTCGGGAGTTGTCGGTGTATCGATGTAGATCGATGGTAATGTCGTAACCCCCTCGTTGCCCAACACATCCCGCACCCGCATTGCAAATGTCATTCTGCTTGCTTCACTCGTATTGGTGATGGCTGAACTGCCTGCGGGAACTGCTAATCCACTCACCGGTATCGTATTGGTGTAGGTCTGTGTCCCTGCGAGCGTTTGTACGGTGTATTCCACTTGATTGAGTACGATATTCGAAACATCACTGATACTTGACCATGCAACTGCCAGGGCAGTGGGTGGATTGGTTGTCAATGTTTGTTCTGCGGACAATGCGGTGGTTGTACCGCTAATGTTGGCATTCACGACAGGGTTCAAAATAGTCGGTGGGATTGAGTCAAAGATAATCGTGGTGGCGAATTCTGTGGTGCGCCCAGCACGGTCGACTGCAATCATACGCACCGGTAACCCGGTCGCATCCGATGAACGGCGGTTGTACGACGTGCGTATATCGGTGATTACACATCTGCAGTCAAGGTCGTACGCACGATCTGTTGCCGTAAAGGGAATCGGGGCGTTGGTCAACGTGTTGATGATTTGGAGCTGCTCCAAACCGACATCATCGGTTACCACCATGTTGATAATAAACATGTCGTTGACGAACTGCGATGCCCCAATGACACTATCGATGACGCCTATGGTAGGTGCAGTGCTATCAACGGCAGTATTGAGTATTGTGCTTTGTGTAGTCACAAACAACTTGTCAGTTAGCTCAGCGGTCATCGTGTAGATCCCACTTGGCAGACCGAGCGTCACTGTTCCTTCATAGGTGGTAAGTGTGGAAGAGACCGGTACCGTTGTAGAAATCGGTATCGTTCCTACAATTCGGTCGTTGGCTTTCACCACAATCGAATCAATACCCTGCGGTGCTTCGACGCTCAGGTGAATGGTTTGCGTGGGTGACGTAAATACATTCGATTGATTGAGAATTCGAATGCTCGACTGGAGCGGTGGGTCTTGGCCCAACACCAACGTATTCGTTATGTTTGAGGTGACCGCGGTACAGTTGTTCCGCTGATCACACGCGATGGTGTCTTGGCGTGTGTCATTCATTTGGAACCCGTCGAGGCGTTGAACCATCCCTTGCTTCGTCATTGCAATGAGTTTTTGGGTGTTTGACGCGAGAGACAATGACGCAGAGGAGTCGATGCGTGCGTCGCTCAGGAGCTGCGCAAAAGCAGGTGCAGTATCGATCAGCGAGACGCGTTGATGTGTGGTGGGATCAAGATTTGAGCTCAGCACGAGTATCTCGTTGTCGTGATACTGCTCGATGTCGTACATCCGATAGAAGGCCAGAGTATCGTCGTCTATCGGAGTCGTGTGTTGGTATTCGCTGCGCTGCACGATGGGCGCTATCAGCGTGGATTCGCCTGCGACGGTACGTTCAATAACGGGGTACACACGGAGCGTATTTGCAGTGCTGGGTTCGATTGTGCCCGAATAATCTTCGTCATCATCAATGACAAAGAGATCCTGTGCGTGGAAGAACACTTTGTGTGGGTAGCCCGATGTTGCGATGCGATCGATAGCCGTTACACCGCCACTGTCGTTGATGCGATAGAGAGTGACACCAGATTCACCCGCAGCAGTCGCGACGATGTCGTTTGACACAGCCATGTCATACACTTCGGCAGTGGTGGCGCTCGTTATCGAACCGCGAATAGGAGATAACGGATCGGTTACATCAATACTGGTAATGTTTGCTGGGGATGCTGTGTCGAGTAACAAGGCGAACGCATCGCCTGTAGCGTTTGTCGATATGCCCAGTGCCTTGTACGTAATCCCAGCTGACATATCGAGCTGCAACATGCTGACGACCTTCGGTGCGAGTGGTGTCGAGGCGATGTCCAGAATCGTCAAAAACGATTGGGATCCGGCTGTGCCTAGGACGTATGCGAGCGTTTTGCTCTGGTTCACGGTGATCATTTGGACGGTGCCGCGCACCGTAACGGTCGACTGGGTCAGTTGCACTCCATCACGGACATCGAGAACTGACAGCATGTTGACGCCGCCCAGATAGGCAAAGCGAGCTCCATATGCCAGTGCTGTTGTCGGTGACACAACCTGCGTCGTGGTTTGCACGAATTCTGGCCCTGCGGTAACAGGACAGGTTGCTTCGAGCTTGGTCGGTGTGCTGTAGGTCCCATCCAACACGCTCATGTGTTGCAAAAACCACAGGGAGTTGGGGCGTTGCAGCGATTGAACATCAGCATTGCCACACGGGAGGGACACTTGACTGATGTCGAGGTTGCGGTCGTCAATCGTGACTGACAGACTGTTGCCTGCGAGGGACTGGGTTATCCGTGGTGCGAGTGTGTCCACATTGCCGTTCCAGAGGGGCTTTTCTCCTTGCGAGAGTTGAGAGTTCCCGTTCGCATCAAGGCTCATGCTTTGTAAGCTGACCCTTGCTTCGATTCCTTGCGCTTGGCTCTGCGTCCAGGTGAATCCATCAAAGCGCGGTTCGAGGGTACTGGAGCGCCATGCCATCGCACGGATACGTGCCAAATCCTGCTGATTGAGCGCGCGCCGGTAGACACGGACGTCATCGATGGTGCCGACAAATCCGTCGCCGAGAATCACCCGTGGCAGGCGTATTGCGCTAAACTCGCCTATTGCCAATGCAGCATTGGGGTTGTCTGCAACGACGCGGATGGTGTTCCCTGTGATACCCGGTGGGAGGTCAATCACCAGTCGGTCCGAAACAGTGCCAGCGGAATAGGTGTACCAAACCGCTGTTTGTTTGAGCGCCGCAATGCTTTGGTCTTGTGCACCAGTCGGCAGAGAATTTAACACAAACACATAGAAATTCTGTAATGGGTAGAGTGGATCACCACTATTGCGAAGAACAAAGCGATCAAACACGGTCTGTTCTTCAGCGAGCCCTGAACGAGTGGCTTGCCAGTACGGGTACGCTTCGATTCGC
>JBFYTT010000256.1:0-7790 GCA_041300425.1 Roseiflexaceae bacterium | reverse complement strand
AGTCTCGATCGCAAGGGCGGGTTGTATTACTTCCTCATGCTTGTGACGTGGTTCATGGAGCTCGATATCTGGTTGTTTGGTTCACTGCGCTCTGGGAGTTACTTCATCGTCGTCGAGAAGCCACGCGCATGAGCATCAGCCCGTTGTATGTATCGCCAACTGGACGAGGTGGCGTCGATATCGGCATCCAAAACATCTTGCGTGCCGTCAAGCGCTCTGGCGAGCAGCATGCAGAGCTGCTGCGTATGCCAGAGCAGTACAATTTTTTGCCCATGTTGCTTCCATATACGCTTCCTTCGGGTTGGTCGGATGGCCACGGCATTATCCAAGCACGATCACGCGTGGCATTTGCGCTCAAACAACCGAGGACACCCTTGGTAACGACGGTGCACCACTTGACGACAGATCCACGCTTGACTCCGGTCAGTAGTTTGGCGCAGCGGGTGTTCTATCGGCTGGTCGAGTCGCAATACGATGGCTGGTCGGTTCAGAAGGCCGATGCGGTTGTCTGTGTGTCGCGCTATACGCAGTTGATGACCGAGCAGACATATGGACGAACCGATACCCATCTCATTTATGACGGTATCGACACCGACGTGTTCACGCCCCACCCTGACGGGAAGTTAGATGCGTTACCGGCATCCGACGCACGCATCAAGCTTTTGTTTGTCGGCAATCGGACTCGCCGCAAAGGTTTCGATTTACTCCCAAAAATCATGGATTTGTTACCCACGGACTACGTGTTGTATTACACAGCAAGCTTCCAACCGGGTGTCGATACACAACCGCACCCGCGGATGATTCCGATCGGTACTCCAGACCGTGACGGTTTGGTCGCTGCATACCGCTCGGCGGACATTATGCTGTTCCCATCGCGTCTCGAAGGGTTCGGGATTGCACCTGCAGAAGCGTTGGCATGTGGTATCCCAGTGGTAACCACCAATGCGTCAGCGCTCCCAGAGGTTGTTGACCACCGAGAATCAGGAATTCTTGTTGAACCCAATGATGTTGCAGGCTATGCCGATGCTGTCCGTGAACTCGGCGACGATGCGCAGTTGCGCGGCCAGTATGGTGCATTTGGTCGCGCCAAAATCGTTCGCTGTTTCGGATACGAGATGCTGGGGCCGGCGTTCCTGAACCTGTATACGCAGCTGTTGCAACGCTGATGGAGACATCAAAAGGCACCTCCCATCGTGGGAGGTGCCTTTTGTGTTCGCACTGCGGGTAGCTATTGCTTGAGGAGTCCATCGACAATCGAGTTCCCAGTGCTGGCGCCGCCGGTCGTTGATTGTGGCAGATACGGGGCAATCGCTTTGGCCAGAGACATCATAGGCATGGTCTGCAACCACACTTTGCCGGGTCCTTTGAGGGTGGTCAAAAACAGTCCTTCACCACCGAAGAGGATATTCTTGAACCCCTTCATCATTTCGATGTCCATCGATACAGTAGGCTCAAGCATGGCCACATGGCCGGTGTCCACCTTGAGGATTTGGTTGGGTTGTAATGTGTATTCGACAATTTCACCATCGAACGAAACGAAAGCAACTCCTGGACCGGTGATCTTCTCCATGATGAAGCCTTCGCCGCCAAATAATCCTGCGCCGATTTTGCGTTGCAGATGAATGTCGAAAGTGACACTCTTTTCGGAACACATGAATGCCTGCTTTTGGACGATAAGCTGCTGACCGGCGGCCAAGTGGACCGGGATAATCTTGCCAGGGAAGTCCGATGCAAACGAGATAAGCCCGCGGCCCCCTGAGGTGCCATACTCTGCAACGAACAAGGATTCACCGCTGATCGCTCGCTTGAACATCCCGCCCAAGCCACCGCTCATGTTCGTCGACATCGTGACATTGCCGCTCATCCAGGCCATCCCACCACTCTGTGACACAATAGTTTCGCCTGGGTCGATTTCGCAGATAACCGCTTGCATGGTTGATCCGACGATTTTGTACTCCATGCCGCCTGAGCCTGTGCCGGTTGTTGCGACAACGGGATCTGGCACATCAAAGCGCTGATTGGTCATTACGTTCCCTTTTCTTTGACCCGAGCGGTGTCCCTCGGGTCAGCGTGTCAAAGTCGGGGTTTGGGATCGTACAAGATCCGTGATTCGGGGGTGCTGTATCGATGTATCATGTGAGGCCATTGTAGGGAGTCATTGCTGACAAGCAGAGCAGATTACGTGCTCTCACGCAGTATCAAGCCTACGTTGAGCTCCCGTTCGTGGATTGAGGCAAATACGGCGCAATAGATTTGGCGAGTGACATCATGGGCATCGTCTGCAACCAGACTTTGCCTGGTCCCTTCAGGGTGGTCAAAAAGAGCCCTTCACCACCAAACAGAATATTGGTGAAGCCCTTCATCATTTCGATATCCATGGTTACCGACGGTTCAATCATGGCGACATGCCCGGTATCGACTTTGAGGACTTGACCCGGTTCGAGTGTGTACTCGACGATTTCGCCATCAAAGGCAACAAATGCAACACCAGGACCCGTGATTTTTTGCATCATGAACCCTTCACCGCCGAACAGGCCGGCGCCGATTTTACGTTGCAGATGAATGTCGAAGGTAACGCTTTTTTCTGAACACATGAATGCCTGCTTTTGGACAATGAGTTGCTGTCCCGCTGCAAGGTGTACAGGTATGATTTTGCCGGGGAAATCCGAAGCAAACGAAATCAGTCCGCGACCCGATTGAACGCCATACTCAACAACAAACAACGATTCGCCACTGATAGCGCGTTTGAACAATCCACCAAGGCCACCACTCATGTTTGTTGACATGGTGACATTGCCGCTCATCCAGGCCATACCACCACTTTGTGAGAGAATCGTTTCGCCGGCATCGATTTCGCAGACCACTGCTTGCATTGTCGTTCCGACGATTTTGTACTCCATCCCGCCTGTGCCTTTGCCCGTTGCTGCCACAATCGGATCTGCTACATCAAACTGCTGTGGTGTCATCTGGTGCTCCTTCAAAACGTCGGTGTTGACCAATATTGGCGCATGTATGACGAAGCATAATGCAATTGCGTTGCATCGCTGGTGAATCCAATCGGTGCCGATGAACACGGGTAGCGAATCAAAAACAACCGCTACAAAAGGATAGCACGTGCACGTTGTGCGTCACGAGCGATTTGTGTTTTTAGCGCATCAAGCCCAGCAAAACGTTGTTCTCCGCGGATAAAAGCGACGAGCTCGATGTGCGCCAGCGCATCATAGACGTCAACGGTGACGTCGAGCAGATGTGCTTCGACTTTCGGTTTGTCACCCCCAAACGTCGGCCGAACACCAATATTGGTTACCGATTGGTACAACACATCATCGATAGTCACACGTGTTGCGTAGACACCGTATTTGGGTAATAGAAGCCGATCATCAATACTGATATTGGCAGTCGGGAACCCAATCGTCCGTCCGCGCTTATCACCGTGGACGACAACCCCGTGGTAGGTATGACTGCGTCCCAACGCCTGGGTTACTGCTGCAATGTTGCCGTCAGTCAGTGCATTTCGTATGAAGGAGGCACTCGGGGGCGTCGCGTCACCGATTTGTGGAACTTCGATGGCAGTGTACCCGAGTGATGTGCCGATTTCTGCAAGCCGGTCGTACGTGCCATCGCGACCGCGGCCGAGTGCAAAATCCCAGCCTACCCAGACGGTTTTGACCTGCATTGCAGAACACACTCGTGCCATGAACTCAGCAGCAGTCATTGCCCGCACATTCTGGTCGAATGCAATCGTAACGACGACATCGATGCCGCATGCTGCGATGCGTTGGTAGCGTTCGTCAGGGGTCAACAAGAGCCCGCGATACGTATCTGGATGGATGAGCATGTCGGGATGTGGATCGAAGGTCACCACCACTGCCTGTTGGCCATGTGCATGCGCTGCATCTGCCATTTGCCGTAGGAACGTCGTGTGTCCCGTATGCATGCCATCAAATACCCCAATTGTCACGGTCGTAGGTACAGGCGCACCCGGTGCAGGGAATCCAGCAATCAGCATCATGATGCATCACTCCAACGGAATACTTTGGATGGATGAAGGTTCCCAGCGCGGGACTCTGCAGTGGCAATGAGCTCGTGCGTATCATCAATGAGTGCAACACGACCATCTGCATGCGTCGGTACGTGTATGGGCATCCCGTTGTCTATCAAGCGGTGTTCCGCAGCGTTCACCTGATATACCGGCCAACCTGCTAGAGCCCGTGCATTGGGCAGCAGCCAGGGCGCAATACCGTCTACACGCAACGACTCCAGCGTGACAGATTCGGCAATCAAAAAAGTGCCGACTGCAGTGCGTCGTAAAGCGCATAGATGCCCAGCTGTCCCGAGTGCAGTTCCGATGTCACGAGCCAGCGAACGGATGTATGTGCCTTTGCCACAGCTGATTTCGAGGGTAATGGTATCGGGAGTGAACCCACGCAACGCGATGCTGTATATATGTACAGGACGCGCAGGGAGTTCTGGCGCGATACCTTTACGTGCAAGGTCGTACATGCGCTGGCCGTCGACATGGATGGCTGAGACTTTAGGTGGGACTTGGAGTATCGGACCGACAAAAGCATCCAGAATGCGACGTAGTGAGGACTCCGTGAAAACAGGCACAGGGACTTGGGCGATGACGGACCCGTCTGCGTCATCACTGTCCGTGGCGCTGCCGAGTTGTATCGTTGCTTCGTACGTCTTGTGGGTCTCGTCTTGGACATACTCGATCAGTCGTGTCGAAGCGCCAACCGCAAGCACCAAAACGCCACTAGCGCCCGGATCGAGGGTGCCCGCGTGTCCGACACGTTTGATGCGACTGATGCGACGTACCATTGCAACCACATCGTGTGAGGTTATGCCGAGCGGTTTGTCGATGGAGATGAATCCGTGCATAGTGCAATTAGATCCGGTAACAAAAGTGCCGCCGCACTGTCGATAGAATGATCTGGAAAATTGATGCCCGCTGCGTGGATGTGACCACCGCCGCCGTGCTTTTTGGCGACCGATGCAACATTGACATTGCGCGAGCGCAAAGAAATCTTGACACCAATGGTGCGTTGCTTAATCAGCATGATGACTTCAGGACCTTCGATGCGTTGCAGCATATGCAGCGCTTCGTCACTTTCGTCATCGGTGGCGTTGAGCTCTTCGACCCACGTCAACGGGACGCCACACCAGACGATTTGGCCATGCGTGTGCATCGCGTTGATTACCCGTGACGCGAGGGTGAGTGCTTCGAGGCGGGTCGAACGAAACACTTTCGACACAATCCGTGCATGATCCGCACCAGCAGCAAACAAGCTCGAACCGAGGGACAACGTCTTTGCACTCGTGTCATAGATCTGGAAACTCTGTGTATCGGTCATGATACCGAGTAACAATGGTGTCGCAATGCCAGCGGTAATTGTTATGCCGAGATAGGGCAAAAATTCGGTGATGATTTCGCAGGTCGCACATGCATCCGGTACGACGAGATTATGCACCCCAAACTGTGTATTAGTGGCATGATGATCGATTTGGATGACCGCTGTGTGTTCGAGGTGATGGATATGTTGTGGAGCAATCCCACCAAGCCGATCGGCTGAAGCACAATCTACCGTAATGATAAGGTCTGGGTTTGGCCAAGGTTTGTCTGCGCTGAGTGAAACACTCTGTTCGCTCCCCGGCACCCACTCCAGATATTGTGGGACCGGTTGTTGCAAAATAGGGATTATCGTTGCTTCGGTGAGTTGCGGGAGTGCCATGAGCAGTCCCACGAGGGACCCTATGGCGTCTCCATCAGGATTGACATGCGTGACGAGGAGTATGGTGTTCGCGTTGGTTACGCGTTCACGCCACGTAATAGCCGCAGCCGTAAACATGCTGATGCGATCCATGTAGTGTCCTACTGTTGCGACTTCATATCGCGGAGTAATTCATTGATCCGCATGCTGTGATCGAGGGATTCATCCAACATAAAGCGGATGTCGGGTGCGGTACGCAGATGCCGTAGTTCGCGGGCAAGTTCGCGTCGGATGAAGCCACGGGCGCGGTCGAGCGCACCCATGGTTGCTTTGCGTGCATCGGCATCACCCATGACAGATACGTGAATGTGTGCCATCTGCAGGTCTGTCGAGATGTCAACGTTGACCACCGTGCAAAAAGCCACGCGCGGGTCTTTGACTTCAAATTGGAGGAGGTGGCCGACGATTTGTTGTATTTCGCCGGCCACTTGAAGGGTACGTTTGCTCATCGTTATGCGGTACGCTCCACACGTTCCTTCCGATAAAACTCCATGTTGTCGGCATCTTGGACGTCGGTAAATCCGTCCACCACGACACCACATTCATAACCAGAGGTTACTTCACGGACGTCTTCTTTGAAGCGGCGGAGGCTGCTCAAGCGGCCATCATGGACCACGACACCACTACGGAGGACGCGGACCGAGAGCTGGCGATTGAGCTTGCCATCGGTGACATACAAGCCTGCGACGATTTCGCGGCTGGGCAGTCGGAAGGTGTTGCGGACTTCTGCGTAGCCTTCAATGACTTCGCGGAATTCTGGATCCAACATCCCGATCATTGCTTTCTTCATCTCTTCCACAAGGTTGTAGATGATGTTGTAGAAGCGAATGTCGATGCCGTTAAGTTCAGCGAACTTGCGGGCAGCGGGGTCCGGTCGGGCATTGAACCCGATGATGATGGCACGCGAGGCAATTGCCAAGTTGACATCACTTTCGGTAATCGTGCCCGTGCCACGGTGGATGATTTTGATTTGTACTTCGCTCGTATTGAGTTGTCCGAGTGCGTGTTCGATAGCGCCGATCGAGCCCATCACGTCTACTTTGACAATCAAGTTCAGATCTTTGATCTTGCCTTGCTGTATGTTTGCAAACAAGCCATCGAGACTGACCGAACGGAGGTTAGCCATTGCATCGAGACGAATTTGCCGTTGTCGTTGGACTGCAACTTCGCGGGCAACAGTCAAATCGGTCATGACTTGCAAAATGTCACCGGCTTGTGGTACTTCGTTGAGACCGAGGATGAGAATCGGCGTGGATGGTTCGGCGAAGCGGATTCTTTTACCGGTTTCGTTGAACATCGCCCGCACCGTACCTGTACCGTTGCCGACCAAGACGTTATCGTCGAGGCGCAGGGTGCCGTTTTGGATAAGGACCGTTGCAATGGGGCCACGTTGTCGATCCATTTCGGCTTCGACGACCGTGCCAATCGCTTTGGCTTGTGGATTTGCCTTGTAGTCCTGCAGGTCTGCGTCCAACACGATCATTTCGAGCAGTCCGTCGATGTTGGTACGCATGCGTGCGGACACTTCGACACACGGTACATCACCGCCGTACGATTCAACAATGACATTGTTGACCGCGAGCTGTTGACGAACGTTGTCTGGGTTGGCGTTGGGTGAGTCCATCTTGTTGATGGCGACAATCATGGGCGCACCAGCTGCACGGACGTGCGAGATGGCTTCGATTGTCTGCGGCATCACACCATCATCGGCGGCTACCACGAGCACCACAATGTCGGTCACTTGTGCGCCACGAGCGCGCATCGCAGTGAACGCTTCGTGGCCTGGAGTATCGAGGAAGGTGATTTTGCGGCCGTTGACTTCGACCTGATAGGCACCGACGTGCTGGGTGATACCACCGGCTTCGCCTTCGGCGACTTTGGTCTGCCGGATAGAGTCGAGCAGTTTCGTTTTGCCGTGGTCGACGTGACCCATGATCGTGACCACCGGTGGTCGAGTAATCAAGGTTTCGTCGGATTCGGCTGCCAAGACGTCTTTGATATTGTCCACGATGCCAA
>JBFYTT010000251.1:0-3566 GCA_041300425.1 Roseiflexaceae bacterium | reverse complement strand
AAGGCGCAGTCATTGAGCTGCTCGGCCAACGCCGCGGCATCATGCGCGATATGCGCTACCGCGAAGACGGTACGGTCAGCCTGACATTTCTTGTGCCGACGCGCGGTCTTCTCGGCTTTCGACAGCAGCTGCTCACAGCCAGCCGTGGTGAAGGTCAGATGAATTCGCTGTTCTACGAATACCAGCCAGTAGCAGGCGATATCAGCACGCGTTCCAATGGCTCGTTGGTCGCCTCAGAATCCGGTCAGACCACCACCTTCGGTCTGTTTGGCTCACAAGAGCGTGGCCAGTTGTTCATTGGCGCCGGCGTCGACATCTACGAAGGTATGGTCATCGGCATGCATGCCCGTGAGCGCGACCTCGAAGTCAACTGCTGCAAAAAGAAGCACCTCACCAACATGCGTTCGTCGGGTGCAGACGATGCACAACGGCTCGAAACCCCACGCAACATGAGTTTGGACGACGCCGTCGAGTACATCGGCGACGACGAGTTGCTCGAAGTAACGCCCAAGAACTACCGGCTGCGCAAGAAGTTGCTCAACCAAGAAGAGCGCAAGCGCGATCAAAAACGCCGCGAAATGTCTTTGATGACAAACGGCTAAGAGTTCAATTACCTGAAACAGACCGAGGTACGTATCGTACCTCGGTCTGTTTGTTGTTATACTGCCCAACAGAATACGACGCTCATTTGACGAGGCACGCATGAACCAGCTCCGGGCATTGTGGCCCTATGTGGTACGCTATCGGACGCGTTTTCTGATTGGATTGCTGCTGAGCATTGTGGCAACAGGCTTTGCAGTGCAGATCCCGCAGATGCTCCGCATCATCGTCGACGACATCAACGAGCGTGGCATCGTATGGACAGATCTGACCAACAGCGTCCTCATCATGCTGGGGTTTTCGGTGGCTGACGGTGTGTTCCGCTTCGGACAACGCATCCTGATTTTGGGGACTGCCCATCAGGTCGAAAGCGACATCCGCGAAGGCATGTTCAAGCGCTTGCTCGAGCTCGATCAGAAGTTCTATGGTGAACATCACACGGGTGATCTGATGACACGGGTCACCAACGACATATCGGCCATCCGGCAGTTTTATGGCCCTGGGGTTAGTTCGTTGGCGAGTGCGATATTGATGATCGTGACCGCTTCGGCATTGATGATGTCGACCAATGCGACGTTGGCTTCTATCGTATTGACGCTGTTGCCGGTGGTGACGATTTTGTTTGTGGTGGTTGGTGCACGTATGCGGGTTATCTTCCGCAAAGTGCAGGATCTGTTCGGCGAGGTGTCGAGTCGCGCCCAAGAGAATTTCTCGGGCATTCGTACGATCAAAGCATACACCCAAGAAGAGCCCGAAACGGCCGAATTTTTGCGGGTCAACGAACGATTTCGCCTCCAAAACGTGCGCTATGTGTTGTTGTCGGGTCTGCTTTGGCCGACGATTAGCCTCGTGATGGGGGTCATCGGGGCTCTGGTGTTGCTCATCGGTGGGCGAGCCGTCGCCGCAGGCGAAATGACCGTCGGCGATTTGGTGCTCTTCAACGGGTACCTGGCAGCACTCGCCTGGCCGGTGGTGGCGTTGGGCTGGACGGTCGATTTGTACCAGCAGGCGGCATCGGCTGCAGGGCGCCTCGGCGAGGTGTTGCAGCGCATCCCCACCATCAAAGACGAGTCGCATACCCCCGTCCAACTGACGGTTGTTGGTGCGATTGAGTTCCGCAACGTGGGGATCACGGTAGGTGACGGTGATGGGAAGCGGACGATTCTGCGTGATATTTCGTTTACGGTCGAAAAGGGCAAAACCGTGGCCATCGTGGGCGCGACCGGTGGTGGCAAGACGACGCTGGTCAACCTGTTGTCACGTGTCCAAGACCCGACGCACGGCAGTGTACACATCGATGGCCACGACATCCGGACGGTGGCATTGGCGTCGTTGCGTGAGGGGATTGGATATGTCCCCCAAGATACGTTTTTGTTCAGCGTTCCAGTCCGTGAGAACGTTACGTTTGGACGTCCCGATGCTGATGAGGCCGACATCCAACAGGCGTTGTTGATATCGCGCTTGAGCAACGACGTCGTGCAGCTCCCCGATGGGATCGACACGCTCGTGGGCGAACGGGGAGTTACGCTGTCTGGTGGGCAAAAGCAGCGCACGGCGATTGCACGGGCGGTGCTACGCAACCCGGCGATTTTGGTCCTCGACGATGCGTTGTCGAGTGTCGATACGCACACCGCGGCACAGATTCTCGAGGGATTACGCACCTTCCGGGCTGGCCGTACAGCAATCCTGATTGCACAGCGGATAGCCACAGTGCGCGAGGCCGACACAATCGTGGTATTGCACGAGGGTACCATCGCCGAGCAGGGCACACATACCGAGCTCGTTGCCCGCAATGGCCGATATGCCGCCATGTATCAACGCGAACAATTGGCCGACGCTGTCGATAACGCATAATCTCCTGCAACGAAGACGCTCTGTGAACAATAGGATATCTATATGACAGCCTACGACGACGAGATATTAGGAAAAGCGTACGACGGCCGCTTGGTACGACGCTTGATGCGCTTTGTCTGGCCCTATAAATGGCAGCTTTTTTTGTCGATAGGGTTAATGATTGGTGGCGCGCTGGTCGAACTAGTGCCGCCGTTTTTGCTCCGTACCGCCATTGATGGTCCGATTGCCGCAAAAGAAATTGATGGAATCGTCCCTATTTTTGTGCTGTACCTCGGCACACTCGTGGCAGCCTTTGGCTTTCGCTATGCCCAAAACTACATGATGCAGGTGATGAGCCAAAAAGTCATCATCGATATTCGCATGGTCATATTCCGGCATGTGCAGCGGATGAGTCTGAGCTTCTTTGATCGCAACCCGGTTGGCCGCCTGTTGACACGCATCACCAACGATGTCGATGCGCTGAACGAGTTCATTACGCAGGGGACGGTTGCGCTGTTGGGTGACCTGGTGCGGCTGGTGTTTGTCATTGCGACGATGCTGATTTTGAGTTGGCAGTTGGCGCTGGTGTCGTTCATCATGTTCCCCGTGGTGATTATTTCGACGATTATCTTTCAAAAAATCATGCGCGCCACCTACCGCGAAATGCGTCAGCGCCTGGCACGCATCAATGCGTATTTGAACGAACAAATCACTGGTGTATTGGTGACGCAATTGTTTGGCCGTGAACCGCGGAGCAAAGCCTACTTCGCCGAGATGAGCACCAAATATCTCGAATCGCAGTTCACCTCGAACACGACGTTCGCAGTCTTTTTCCCCACCATCAATCTCATTTCGGTGACGGCGACTGCAGTGCTCTTGTTGTTGGGGAGCCAATTGGTCTTTGCCGAAACGGTGTCGATTGGTTTGTTGGTCGCGTTCACCTTGTACAACGAACAGGCTTTCGGGCCCATCCGGCAATTGGCTGAGCGCTACAACACGCTCCAGAGTGCGATGGCGTCGTCAGAGCGCATCTTTGGGGTGCTCGACACGCCCGAGGCGATCCGCGACACCGAGCATCCCGTTGCGCTTTCTACGCCGGTGCGTGGCGAAATTGTCTTCGACAACGTCATCTT
>JBFYTT010000223.1:0-8295 GCA_041300425.1 Roseiflexaceae bacterium | reverse complement strand
CACCTGTGTGCCGGGTCTGAGATCCTGGAGGAGGGTGATTTCGTCGTGATACGGCACCCGCGTGCCTGGCCAGCCTGCAGCATAAAACAAAACAAAGCGATACGCGTCGGGAGCACTGCGGAGCACCTCGCGGATGAGTTCACGTGTGTAGCGACCAATACCAGCGCCCTGCCAGGCTCCTGCGGTATAGTCGATGGCGATGCGCGGGCTCATCGACGTTTGCTGACCAAGTAGAGGATCAGGCCAAATACAATAATGCTCCAAAAATTGATGAGTCGGTCAAGCAAAGTGACTGCCAACGCAACTGGGCGACTCATGTTCACGACCGTTACCAACACCGCAGTGACCGCACCTTCGACCAATCCCAATCCCGCTGGGGTAAATGGCACAACGGTGAGTAACGACGACGCGAGCGAGACAAATACCACCAGCGGTAACGGCAGTGCCAAATTCATCGATACGATGACAAAGTACAGACGGCAACCTTCGAGCAGCCAGATCAGTAGCGTGAGACCAATCAGACGCGGCAACATCTCGGGCTTGAACGAGGTCAGCGCTGATGCAGAAAACCGCGCATATCGTTCTTTGAGGCGCGCCGGGATGAATCGTTCGAGCGTGGGACCCAACCAGCGGAGACTGAGCAACAACAGAATGATGACTCCCACCAGCCCAGCGCCGATGTAGAACAACCACTGCGTCTCGGGCGGGAGATGGGTGCCAAATAACGCAAATCCGGAGATAGTCAAAAACGTGAACAAGCCGAGCATGTCTAGCAAGCGTTCTGCGAAAATCGTCCCGATTGTGGACGAAAAAGACGTTTTGCCGTTATGTTTGAGCAGATACCCTCGGTAGACATCGCCCAATTTGGCAGGCACAACGCAATTTACAAACCACGACAAGTAGATGTACTCCATCAGCGCAGGCATCGATGCCCAGCTAGTCCGATCTGCACGGGTCGTGATGGACGATTGTTCGAGCAACAATCGCCAACGCACTGCCCGCAATGGGAACGTCAGATAAAAAATAAGCAACGCCAAGATGAGGTATAGCGGGTTAGCCATCCGCATTTCGGCGATGGTCTCGGCGACACTGATGTCGAGACTGCGAAAGATGAAATAAATCATCATCACGGCCAAGCCGAACGAAACCCATGTGCGCGGGCGGCGAAATGAGTCAGCGAGCGAAAACGCGTTGTCAGTCGTGGGTTGATCAGATGTCATATTCGCTACGATACCATTTCCAAAATGCAGCCAACCCGACTTCGAGTGGCGTCTGCGGAGCAAAACCCAACTGTGCCTTGGCACGGTCAATATTGGCGTAGGTGCGCGGCGGATCAGCGGCCGGCAACGGCTTGGCATCGATAATCGCCGGATACCCGGTCAACGATTCGAGGAGGCGTACAAACGCAATGAGCTCAATGGGGGACGAATTGCCGAGGTTGTATGTTCCGAAGGGCACATCGGAGTGAAGCGCCGCAACGATGCCATTGATGATGTCTGCAACATACGTCCAATCACGATAGACGCCGATGCCACCATTAAACAGTGTTATCGGTTTGCCCATGCGCATGTTGTCGACAAACAAACTCGGCGTCATATCAGGGCGACCACGGGGACCGTACACCGTAAAAAACCGGAGCACGCGGGTAGGAACACCATACTGGTAGTGGTATGTATATGCCAGCAATTCGGCTGCACGCTTGGTGGCAGCATACGGGGATAACGGTTGGTCCGCGCTCTGTGATTCGTCCCATGGAGTAGGTAATGCACCGTACACCGACGATGTCGACGCGACGATCATGCCCTTGACCCCGTGGAGTCGCGCCAAATCAAGGATGTGCATGGTGGCACGGACGTTCACTTCTTCATACAAAAACGGATGAGCAACCGAGTACCGCGGCCCGGCCATCGCACCCAGATGTGCGATGTGGGTGGGCTGATGACGGGCGAACGCAGCATCGAGGGCTGCCCGATCGCGTATGTCGCCTTCTATCAGGGTGAAGTTGGGATGGGTCAGGGCCGTCGCAATATTGCGCCGTTTGCGGGCGGGGTCATAGTAGTCATTGAAATTATCAAATGCCACGACCTGTACGCCGCGGGCCAGAAGGGCGTCGACGAGGTGGCTGCCAATAAAGCCAGCGCCACCAGTCACAAAATAACTCATATCCCTTCCTCCGCCGCACACACCCGCGGCACCGCCCCTGCCAAGCCCATCACCGCGGCTACATGGATCGGCAGATAATTCACTTGGAGATATTCGAAGCATTCGTGGGCTGCGACCGCAACCAGAGTGCCACACAATGCGATTGCCAGCAGGCGTGTGGCCGGTTCGGAGCGTCGGAGCGCATACGCGCGATGAAGCGACACCCAAAGCAGTCCCAGGTATGCCAGCAAACCAATTGCGCCTTGCTCGGCAGCGATTTGGACATACGCATTATGCGCGTGGCCACGTGATATCCACCATCCATTATACGCAACATCTGGGTATGCGAGGGTATAGGATCCAGGGCCAATCCCGAGCAACGGCGACTGTTGCCACATGGACACCCCTGCCTCGAACTGCATCGCGCGCTCGACAGCGGCATAGATGTCGGGGCGTTGCTGGGCATCGTCACGGGCGATGCGTGGCGCCGAAAAAACCTGCGAGGCGGTACCAAGGCGTTCCCCAAAAGGACCAGGGATGATGCGCCAGCCACCCGCAAATAACAGAACCGCCATACCGACGACAACCAGTGCAAGGCGCCGCCAAAGCCCACCCGCGACCACCAGCATGGCCAGCACGCCAGCCACAGCACCAAACCATCCCCCACGCGAGAAGGACAACAGGAGCACCAGCCCGCAGACCACCAATCCAGCAGCAACCAGCCAGCGCCATTGTGCACGGGTGCGATGCCCCCAGACCGCGCCGACCAACAACAGTGGCCATGCGCCGTTGATATACCCGGCAAACGAATTGGGCTGGCCAAACGTTCCGTTTGCCCGGGTCAATCCGGTGTCTGCAATGGCAAATGCTGCGGGACCAATCCCGCGCAGACTCTGCACAAATGCGTAGCATGCCGCACCAATTGGCGCAAGACAGAGAACTGTCAGTACTGCAACAACATCCCGACGCGACTGCGGAAGCACAGCGACCAAATAGCCGACACACAATGCGAGCCCCCACCTGCGGATTTCGTCGACACCGTTTTGCCAGGAGTATGCAGACCATCCCGTTGCCAAGACGAGCGCGGTGAAAACAGCCAAACGGGCCCACAACGTCTCGTCGTGCGGCACCACGATTGGTCGATGGAGTGCCCAATGCACGATCAGCCCCACCATCAGCACCACAGTAGCCAACTGACTATGGCTCCGACCCGCAATCATCAGGTAGTCTTGGGCTGGTACGGCTGCTATGAGATAGCACACCGCACATACCAGTACGCCCGGTAGTCGCAGGCTGCGGACCAACATCATGCGAGTTCCCCACGTTTGATGAGTTCCTCGCGGAACCAAGGGATTGTATGGGTCAACCCATCGTGTAACGAAACCTGTGGTGACCAATTGAGCACCTGGCCGGCTCGTGTAATGTCGGGTTGGCGCACTTGAGGGTCATCTTGGGTACGCATGTCTTGCGTGATCACACCGGCCGGATTGCCGGTCAGCGTATTGATGACCTCGGCAAACTGCAATATGGTCCGCTCCTGCGGGTTACCGATGTTGACCGGATCCGTATAGTCGCTGTGCAACAAGCGGTACACACCTTCGACGAGATCTGACACATATTGGAACGAACGTGTTTGGCTCCCGTCGCCGTACACCGTTATTGGCTCGTGGCGCAGCGCCTGCTGGATAAAGTTCGGCACTACACGACCGTCACGCAGGCGCATCCGTGGACCGTAAGTATTGAAGATACGCACAATGCGCGTTTGGACCCCATGGCTCCGATGGTATGCCATCGTCATTGCCTCGGCAAAGCGTTTGGCCTCGTCGTAGACGCCACGTGGACCGATGGGATTGACGTGCCCATAGTAACTTTCGGGCTGCGGGTGGATCTGCGGGTCGCCATAGACTTCTGACGTCGACGCCAACAAGAAGCGCGCATTCTTTTCTTTGGCTAACCCGAGTGCCTTGTGCGTTCCAAGCGCACCTACTTTGAGCGTCTGGATGGGGAGTTCGAGATAATCAACGGGTGATGCCGGCGATGCAAAATGGAGCACCGCATCGAGTGGACCATCGATGTGGATGTAATCGGTGACGTCGTGCTTCATGAAGCGAAATCGATCGTGCCCGAACAGGTGTGCGATGTTTTGTGCGTTGCCGGTAATGAGATTATCCATTGCGATGACCGTGTGGCCTTCGGCAATGAAGCGATCGCTGAGGTGAGAACCGAGGAAGCCAGCCCCACCGGTAATGAGTACGCGCATCTGATCCGCCTTTGCCCTACCGCGCCCCAATGCGCCAATATGGTTAATATGCACCCCGCCCCAACAACACCGTTGGGATGGTCTGCAGGACAATTCTCAAATCCATCATCAGTGACCAATGCTCTACATAGTAGATATCGAGTCGGACCATCTCTTCGAAGGTCGTGTCGCTCCGGCCAGACACTTGCCACAAGCCGGTTAATCCGGGCTTGGCCTCGAGCCGTCGCAGATGCCATGGAGCGTATTGGCTCACTTCGTTGGGGGTAGCGGGTCGCGGACCGACCCAACTCATTTCGCCACGCAAGATGTTCCACAATTGGGGCAGCTCGTCCAAGCTGGTACGGCGCAACAGGCGACCCACGCGGGTATGGCGTGGATCGTGGCGGATTTTGAATATCGGTCCATCGGCCTCGTTATGTTGACTGAGCTCAGCTTTGATTTCTTCGGCATTCACCACCATGGTGCGGAACTTGTACATGGTGAAGTGACGTCGATTAGTCCCCACCCGCTCTTGGGTAAACAGGATGGGGCCAGGTGAATCAAGCTTGATGGCAAGAGCAATGAGTGCTGATGCTGCCAATACGAACGGGCTCACCAGCAATGTAAAAGTGATGTCAGTCACGCGCTTCAGTACTAGGTTGATCCCCTGGATAGACACTTCGCGCAGACCAATCAACGGCAGACCATCGAATTCGCCGATATCGACACGGTCAAAGCTCAGTTCCAACAAATCAGGGACAAGACGAAAGTCTACCCGCGTCTGACGGCATGCTTCGACCACACCCGGCAACAGATGTTGTTCATTGAACGGCAGCGCGATGATTACCTGATCGACAGCATACGTAGACAAGAGATCACGCAGTTTTTCGACCCCACCGAGGTAGTGAAAATGGAGCGGTTGTGCACCCTCGGTGTCGTATTCGTCAGCATCCACCCGATTGGCCACATAGCCCACCAACGCATAGCCAAGGTGGGGTCGCGCGACAATGCCTGTCATGAGTGTCCGACTCACGTCTCCGCCACCCACAATCAAGTAGCGCTCGCGCCCGATCCCACGCGACCAGCGGAGGCGACGGACGAGTACGAGACCGACACGCACGAGGCTCAACAGCAAAATAACAAACGCAAACGCGAGCGCAATGACCAACCGCGAGTAGTACAGCGGGCGATACGAAAAGACCACCACAACGAGCAACGCTGCCGCAGTAGTGGTGCTGTTAAATATGATGCTGAGATGGGCATTTAACCCAGCGTTGGCCGGCAAGCGGTACATGCCACGCACCGTGAATTGTACTTGGATGAGGAGTAACAAGAGCATCCCGATAGGGATGAACGCGCTCCATTCGACATAGAACTCGGCGGGGACCGCACGCACAAAATCACCGACCCACCCCGGCCAGACGACGAGGTAGCGGACGGCATATGCCATCGCAACACTCGTCAGAATGACGAAACTATCGACGAGAAAAGTGGCGAACCACGACGCTTCGTCGAAGAGCTTTTTTTTGGGATTCCGCAGTGGTGTGGTGTTTGTCACGGTCGTCCTCTGTCATCAGAACGGGAGTTAGGGGACAAACTCTTCGGTCCAGGTGAGTGCGGCCTTTTCGACATACACCGTCTGACCTATTTCGATGCCATGTTTGATGAGTTCGGCAGAAATACCAGTCGCTTCGAAAACCCGCTGGAGACGGGACAATGACTCGGATTGCGCGAAGTTCGTCATCGACACCAATCGTTCGATGCGGCGACCGTGGACACGATATCCATGGCGCGTCGACTCAATGGTGAACTTGTATTCATCTTGGATAGGGATCGGCCATTCGAGGGTTTCGTTGCGCGGGGTCTTGTCGATCAGCACCGGCTGTGTCGCCATGACCGCCACGATTTCGCGCACGAGTGGTTCGAGCCCGGTACGAGCTGCTGCCGAAACAACGTACACCGGTCGACCTTCACCCTTGAAGCGGGTGAGGTATTCGGCCAGAAAAATCTCTGCATCGGGGAGATCTGATTTGTTCAGCACGATGATTTGTGGTCGTTGTGCCAGTTCTGGTCGATAGCGAATCAATTCGTCGTTGATACGCTGGTAATCCTCCCACGGATCACGGGTATCGACCGCAGCGATGTCAATGACGTGGAGCAGCACGCGGGTGCGTTCGATATGCCGCAAGAAGCTGTGGCCGAGGCCGACCCCGCGATGGGCACCTTCGACCAGACCGGGGATGTCTGCGATGACAAACGTGTCGTCACCATATGCGACCACACCCAAATTGGGTTGCAGGGTCGTGAACGGGTATGAGGCAATCTTGGGGCGGGCAGCACTCACTGCAGCAATCAACGATGATTTACCTGCATTGGGGAAGCCCACCAACCCGACATCGGCGAGCAGCTTGAGTTCGAGTTTGAGTTCGAGTTTTTGACCGGGTTCGCCGAGTTCAGCAATACGTGGCGCTTGTTGGGTGGCGGTGGTGAAGTGCAAGTTGCCCAGCCCGCCTTTGCCCCCGCGTGCCGCCATCAGGCGTTGTCCCTGGGCGACGAGGTCAATGGTGTAACTGGAACCGTCGATGGTTGCGTGGACTTGTGTACCCAATGGTACTTTGATGATGACATCGTGGCCGTCTGCACCATGTCTGCGTGCAGTACCACCGTTGCTGCCGTTCGTTGCTTCGAAGCGGACTTTTTCGCGGAATTGCAGCAACGTGTTAATCGATGCGTCTGCCTGCAAGTAAATATGGCCCCCGCGACCACCGTCGCCGCCATCGGGACCGCCACGCGGCACAAACTTCTCACGGCGCATGGTTGCCATTCCATCACCACCCGTGCCCGCATGTAAGTACACCGTCGCCTGATCAAAATAGTCTGCCGTCATACCACCCATATCCGATAAAAATGCCAGCGCGAGCGGCGCTGGCACGAAGGCACCGAACCTAACGACCACGTGGTCGACCTACAGCATACTACTTCGTTATGTCGTCTTTCTTGGCGGCATCCTTGGCGGCATCTTCGTCCTTCATGGCGTTGCGGAAGGCTTTGATGCTACCACCCAACGAAGACGCTACCCCTGTGATACGACTCGCGCCGAACAACAGAATGATTATGACCAAAATGATGACCAGCTCTGTTACTCCGAGTTGTGGCATGGCGTCCTCCAAATGTATTGTGACATCATTGCAATTATACTCTACAACATGCGCATGTCAACGCCGAGAAACGGCTTGATATACCGCATGGGTACGTTTGGCTGTCTCGAGCCACGAGAATTTGGCTGCTTGGACCAACCCATCGCGACGCATTTGCACGCGTAGCTCGGCATCGTGCAAGACGCGGCGCATCGCATCAGCGAGTGCATCGACATCATACGGATCGACCAGGAGTGCCGCATCACCGACTATTTCGGGCAGACAGCTGGCATTGCTTGCAATCACTGGTGTCCCACAGGCCATGGCCTCGAGAGGCGGCATCCCAAACCCCTCGTAAAGCGATGGGAAGACAAACGCAGTGGCTGCGCCATACCACAAATGCTGTTCTTCTTGCGGTACATACCCCACAAAGCGCAGTTGATCCCCCAGTTGCAGTCGCTCTGCCTGGGCCAAAATCGGCTCATAGAGCCAACCCTTGCCGCCACCAATCAACAATGGCACGCCGGTTTCTTTGGCGATTTGGGCATAGGCGTCGATGAGGCGCGGGATGTTTTTGCGTGGCTCGAGCGTCCCGAGATAAAACAAATATCGCTCTGGTAGGCCATTTCGTTGCCGAAACGCAGCGAGTTCTGCTGCGCTGGCAGGGACAAATCGTGCGTCGCAGGCATCGTAGGTCACCGTGACGCGCTCGGGAGCCACGCCGAGGTGCTCGACGATTTCTTTTTTTGCATGCTCCGAGACCGTAAACAACTGGGC
>JBFYTT010000220.1:0-2689 GCA_041300425.1 Roseiflexaceae bacterium | reverse complement strand
GCAGATGCATGGCGGGGGTGTTTTTGTCGCGGGTATTAACGCAGTGGGATAACCATATAGTTTTCGGGTACGAAAAAGCTCCCTTCGGTCACCCCACTCGGTGCAGCGTGGCGTAACTCGCGCCCGATGTCCGACCACATCTGCGTACCGGCAATACCAGCTTGATAGAGTCCAATTACCGCACTGACATCGGCAGCACTCTCGTGGACAAACTCCAATCGGATGTGTTTGACACCCGCTCCGAGCCAACCAGCGAGATGCTTGGTACCTTCTTGTGCTTCAGCGCCAAAGACGGTGTTGCGACAACCCACATCGGCAATCACCGGGTGGATACGGCCGTTTCGATCGCGTAGCCCTACCTGATGCGATTCACACGGCCTGCCGCAATCTTTGTAGCTCGTCCCTGTCGACAAGAATTTACAAAAAACACAGTGCTCGGTATGAAAGACCGGCAAATGGTGATAAGCAACTACTTCGATAAACGATCCACCCAACTGTTCGACCATATCTGTAATCTGCGCCGCATTACAGTCATGTGTCGGCGCGAGTCTTGTGATGCCTGTGTCGCGCAACAGCTGTGCCGACAATGCATTGGCTGCATTGAGCGAAAAGTCGCCCACCATCGTCACCCCTGCCGCCCGCAACTCATCGATGTACCCAGCACCGCGTACCAACACGGGGCAATCGAGTTTCGCCAGGAACTGCGTTATCCGCGCTTCACCGGGTTTCAGCACCCGTGGTGAGGCTACTTGTACCGTGATGCCTGCTGCTTTGACCGCAGCGACGGCGTCCTTGAGTCCGTACAACTCGAGGTAATCCAAGGTGATACTGGCCGGCTGTGCTGCAATCGCTGCTTCGAGTTGCCACGGCTGTCGGACCATCACATGCAGCTGCACTGCGTCGTCTGTAGCGGTGCTCTGTACCACTTGTGCCTGTGCGCCTGCAAGAACCTCGGTTGGATCATTAACCGTGCCCACATCGACTGCAGCCAAGACAACATCCAACAATGCCACAGCGTCTCGGCGGAGCTGATTCAAATACGACGGTGATACCGCAAGTTCCTGCCCAGTGCGGTTTTCTACCGTGGCAAGTTGATAATACGTCCCGCCCAGCCGACCCAACTGCTTAGCCAAGAACGCATCCGTGACAGGACGGTGATCTTCGTCACTCGCAGGTTGGTCGAGCATGAGCACTACCTGTGCGTCGGGGCGATACGTCAATTGCCATGTCATCTGCAGACGACCATCTGCGTTTGCTTCGATGATAATGGTGATGGGCTGACGGGTCACCGGCAGATGCGGATCGATGTACGGCTTTGCTGCTTTGGCGACGTCAACGTCGTTGGTGCGCCATACCAAATCCCCTGGCCGCACCCGTGTACTGTTGATTGCCCGGCGCCCAAAACTCAACGAGACGTTGCCATTGGCCATCGACGTCACCGTAAAAATGCGCCCACCCTCTTCTTTTTCTTCGGGGCTGCGCCAATCAGCCGCATCGAAGACCACCCCATCACCCGCCTTGAGCGGCACGGTCCGTGGTTCAATAACGATGTGGTTTTCTCCGACTTGGGCAACGGTCCCCACACATATCCCGCGGTGGCGCGGCGCGCGACCGTTCACCACCGTTTGGTGATTCGTTCCACCAATGAAGAAATCCCCTAACCCACGCGAATAGACCTGCTCGAGGAGGAGTTTTTCATCACGACTGATTTTTTCGGCCCGTTTGGCCAACGCATTATCAACTGCAGTGCGGTACGCCCGCGTCGTCAAGGCAACGTATTCGGCGTCTTTGTAGCGTCCTTCGATTTTGAGCGACGAAATGCCGATATCGACGATTTCATCCACATGGTCGATTGCCATCAAATCACCGGGCGACAACAAATAGCGTGCATCCGCCAATGGTTTTTGGATGCCGTCGACCATCAAGTCATACGGCAGGCGGCACGCTTGGGCGCACTGCCCGCGATTGGCGCTCCGCCCACCCCAGGCTTCTGACGAGAAGCACTGCCCCGAGTACGACACACACAAGGCACCATGCACAAAAATCTCGAGCTCGACATCGGTCTGTGCTTTGATCGTACGTATCTCGGCAAGCGACAACTCACGCGCCAACACAACCCGATTTGCCCCCAAACGGCGTGCAAATTCGACCCCGGCGGCGTTGGTGACACTCATCTGCGTACTACCGTGCACCTCGAGGTGCGGCGCAATCTGGCGCGCCAACGCGGCAACGCCGATATCTTGCACTATGATTGCATCGACGCCGGCTTCTGCAATCGCTGCAATGGCCCGGCTTGCTTCAGACAACTCGTGCCCATAAATCAATGTGTTGAATGTAACAAAGCCGCGCACGTTACGTCGATGCAATGTCTGCATGACTTCGTGGAGTTCATCGAGCGCAAATCCTACTTTGGCACGCGCCGAAAAATGGGTCAATCCAAAATACACAGCATCGGCGCCTGCTTCGACGGCGGCTTGCAACTGGGGCCAGTAGCCCGCAGGGCTCATCACTTCGGGACGGTAGTTTTTATTCATACCTATCATTATACGCGTGTTGGCCGCGTACGTGTACTATGAGGCGCCACGACGCGTCAAATGCCGCCAATTCCTGACCACACCAGCGAATGCAGTGCAATCCGAATATGGTAGAATATGCGCGTTCCCGTTCAATGACGCACACCATTATCCAA
>JBFYTT010000148.1:0-2743 GCA_041300425.1 Roseiflexaceae bacterium | reverse complement strand
TATTTGGGCACCTACGACAGTGTCCACGGCCGCAGCCCGCATCCGATGACTGCTGTCGATGCCGGTCTTTTGTGTGCTGGCCAAACCATCGGTCTGTCACACAACAAAGAGATTGATCCATCAGATTGGGCATCCTGTGACATTGTGTTGGAGTGCAGTGGCAAATACCGTACCGCACAGAGCCTCGAACCATTCTTTGCTGCAGGCGTCAAAACCGTCATTGTGGCAGCACCAATCAAAACAGGCGCACAAAACATTGTGATGGGCGTCAACCAGGAGCGCTATGACCCTGCCTTGCATCGGGTGGTGACCAATGCATCTTGTACGACGAACTGTCTGGCACCGGTTGCGCATGTCATTCATGAACACATTGGCATCCGTCATGGCATGATTACCACGTTACACTGCATGACCAATACCCAAAGTGTGGTTGACAAACCCAGCAAAGACGTTCGCCGTTCACGCAGTGCATCGGTCAACATGATCCCGACGAGCACCGGATCGGCGTCTACCATTGGGCTGATCATCCCCGCGCTCAACGGCAAACTCGATGGTGTCGCGGTACGTGTCCCCATGCTTGGTGCTTCATTGACTGACTGCGTCTTTGAAGCTCTCAGACCCACGAGCGTCGACGAAGTGAACTCCTTGCTGCAGGGCGCAGCGAACTCACCTGGCCTTGCAGGAATCCTGGGCTATGAAACACATCCACTCGTTTCGAGTGACTATCGGAGTGACACCCGTTCGGCGATAATCGATGCCGCAAGCACCATGGTCACCGCAGGCACACAAATCAAGATTCTGGCGTGGTACGACAATGAAATGGGATACAGTCAACGCATGGTTGAACTAACGAACTATATTGCACAGCGACAAGGCTTGGTATGAACCTCCCTGACACCGCGCGCTCCTCAATCGCATATAGCTTGCTAACGCTGAGTGATGGCGCGCTACGCATGCTCGTGCTTTTTCATTGTGCCACACTGGGCTATTCGGCTCTCGACTTGGCAGTGATTTTTGCAGGCTACGAAGCCGCTGGGGTGATTACCAACAGCGTCG
This sequence comes from Roseiflexaceae bacterium, assembly GCA_041300425.1. GTDB lineage: Bacteria > Chloroflexota > Chloroflexia > Chloroflexales > Roseiflexaceae > UBA965. Next base: position 1,687 of record JBFYTT010000148.1, on the reverse strand, counting down.
CAGGGCGGGCGGCCGGGCGGATGGGTATGCGTCGCACCATGACGCTTGGGTTAACGCTGCAGACGCTCGTGTTGCTCCTATTGGCTGTTTCGCCCGTTTTTCCATCGTTGTGGGTGCTGTTTGTCTTGCAAGGTGCTGCTGGTGTCGCCAAAGACTTGACCAAAGTCAGCGCCAAAAGCACTGTTGCCGTGCATGCCGGTGATCAACACCTCTTTCGGCTCATTGCACTGGTTACTGGCGCCAAAAATGCGGTGAAAGGCGTCGGCTTCTTTTTGGGCGCTGGGCTATTCTGGGCGGTTGGTGCACAGATCACGTTGATTACGTTGGCCATTGGCGTGGCTATTGGCCTGCTCCTGAGCATGAGCCAGCGCGAGAATACCCGTGATCTCGCTCTCACGCAGCGCGAAGGAATCCTGTCTCGCATTGCGTCGGTCAATATCTTGTCCGTTGCACGTTTGTTTTTATTTGGGTCGAGAGATATCTGGCTATCGATTGGTATGCCGTTGTATTTTGCTACCGCACCGGGTTGGGGGTTTTGGCAGAGTGGTGCGGTGATGGCAGGCTATACCATTGCATATGGGGTGATTCAAGCGGCGACTCCGCGTATCCTCAATGGTCGCCCTGCGCCCGCAGGCGGTACAACCGCATTGATAACGCTCATCCCGTTGGTCATCAGTGGGGCTGTGGCCGCCGCAGTGTGGCAGGGTGTCTTGCCGGTTTGGGGAATGGTCGCGGCTATTGGGTTGTTTAGCGCTGCCTTCGCCGTTGCATCTTCGTTGCACTCGTATCTCATTGCCGCATATGCGCAACAGGCACAAGTAGCCAAAAACATCGGGCTCTATTACAGCGCGAACGCACTTGGTAGGCTCGCAGGCGTCTTACTTTCAGGGTACTGTTATGTCAATTGGGGAATTTTGGGCTGCCTTATCGGCGCAACGATCTTTGCCGTACCTGCAGTGCTCAGCGCGCTCCCACTCCCGGCACCGGTCGGCACGATACGCGTCAAAGCAGCAACAGAATGACCCTCGTGCCGCGGCACGAGGGTCAGGCGCAGCAGCGGAGGCCACAAACCTAATCGTCTTTGTCGGTATATGGGAGCAACGAGATCAGCGCGCCCGAGATCACATAGCTCGCTGCTGAGAGAATCAACACCCACGTGAACGAACCATTGGCGGTAATCGTACCACTCAAGACCGATGCGCCTGCCCATCCGAGTGACCACGACATGCTACTCATACTCGTGCTGGTGCCACGCTGACGGAGTGGCACCGTTTGCATCATGAGTGCGGCAAACAGCGGGAACGTCATACCGACTAACAGGCGATTGATGTCATACGAAATAGAAACGACGAGCAGCGACGGGATTAGCATCGCCAACATCATCGGGGCTCCCAACATGCGTGACCATGCCGAAGCCTGCCGCACCCCAAACCGCTTTGACAGCGGACCACCGAGAATACTGCCGACACCCATGGCCAACGCAGCAACTGCCAGGTTCAATCCAACATTTCCATCCGTCATACCAAACTGCTGGCGATAGAACAAGTTTTGAAACGGCACAAAGAGGCCGCCAGCCGTTCCAAAGAAAAACGACGGTGTCACCAGCAACAGCAAGCGCCAGAACGGCACCAATGGCTTGTCTCCATCCGAGACGGCACGGGCTGATGGTGATGATTCGCCATGGGTG
>JBFYTT010000207.1:0-3914 GCA_041300425.1 Roseiflexaceae bacterium | reverse complement strand
TCGAGATGGTGATGCCGGGTGACAACATCGAGATGGCCGTCGAACTCATCGTTCCGGTCGCCATCGAAGATGGTCTGCGCTTCGCCATCCGCGAAGGCGGTCGTACCGTCGGCGCCGGCGTCGTGTCCAAGATCACGGACTAAAAGATCCCCGCGGTGATATCGTGGCGACACGGTATCACCGCATTTACTCTAGGAGCAGCGGGCACTGCCCTTGGTGAGAGCGACAAATCATGACAGCTGCGAACAACAATAATCCGTCGAATTTCGTGACATGGCTGACCAACAGCTCAGCCATGAAGTTTGTGCGTGAAACCCAAAGCGAACTTCGGAAGGTAACTTGGCCCACCCGTGCGGAAGTCACTCGGCTCACCGTCGTGGTGATGGTCTTGGCCACTTCGGCATCAGTCATTCTGTTCGCAGCAGACGCGCTCTTCGCATGGAGCTTGTTGGAGCTGCAAACGTTGGCTACGCCGCAATAGCGCCAAGCGAGAAAGCGGGGTATCTGTGTCAGATCCGATAGAGACGTCTTCGCCTGCCGATAACGCCACCGATGACGGGCTACGCTGGTATGTCATTCAGACCTATGCCGGCTACGAAAACAAAGTAACGCGCAATCTGCTCAACCGGATTGCACAGCGCGAAATGCAGCATCTTATCAGCGATGTCATCGTGCCTACCGAAGACGAAATAGAAATCAAGAACGGCCAACGGCGCACCATCCAACGCAAAATCTACCCAGGCTATGTGTTGATTCGGATGCAGCTGACGGACGATACGTGGTACTTGGTGCGTAATACACCAGGTGTCTCTACATTTGTTGGGAACGGCAACAAACCGTCCCCCCTCGATGAACAAGAAGTACGCACCATCCTGCGCACGATGGAAGCGGATGAGCCGAAGGTACGGGTCACGTACACCGTCGGCCAGACCGTCAAAATCATCGATGGGCCATTCACCGACTTCGAAGGTGTGGTGGATTCTATCGACCAGGATCGTGGCCGTGTTCGTGTATTGGTTTCATTTTTTGGTCGTGAAACCCGAGTCGATCTCGACTTCTTGCAGGTGACCAAAGGCGTCGAATAAGGAGCAGTTCTGTGGCTAAAAAAGTAACCGGCGTTATCAAGCTTCAGTTGCCAGCAGGCAAGGCAACCCCAGCACCACCGGTCGGTCCGGCGTTGGGTAGCTATGGTATCAACATCATGGCCTTCGTGAAGGACTACAACGAGAAGACCTCTTCTCAGTTGGGTAGCACCATCCCTGTCGAAATCACCGTCTACAGCGATCGGTCATTCACCTTCATTCTCAAGACCCCACCCGCATCCGACTTGCTCCGCAAGGCAGCCAAGGTCGAGCGCGGTTCGGGCACCCCAAATCGCACCTCGGTCGGCTCGATTACCCGCAAGCAGTTGCGCGCACTCGCCGAACAAAAGATGACCGATTTGAACGCTGTCTCGGTCGAAGCCGCCGAAAACACCATCGCCGGCACCGCACGCAGCATGGGTATCAAGATTACCGAATAATTCTATAGCTCGTGGGAGGGGTACGCCCCGTATGCACCACGTGGAGGACAACATGGCAAAGAAACACGGGAAGAAATATCTCGAGGCAGCAAAGAAGGTCGACGAGAGCAAGCTGTATGCTCCAGCCGACGCAATCCGTTTGGTCAAAGAGACGTCGTACACCAAGTTCGACGGCTCGGTCGAGGTTCACCTGCGCCTCGGTATTGACCCACGCCAAGCGGACCAAAATATCCGCTCCACCGTCGCCCTGCCACACGGTACCGGCAAAACCGTCCGTGTGTTGGTCTTCGCACAAGGTGATGCTGCTGTTGCAGCGCGCGAAGCCGGCGCAGATTTCGTTGGTGCCGACGAGTTGATCGCTCAGATCGACCGCGAGAATTTCTTCGACTTCGATATCGCCATCGCCACCACCGATATGATGGCCAAGGTCGGTCGCGTCGCCCGAAAACTCGGACCACGTGGCTTGATGCCCAACCCCAAGTCTGGCACCGTTGTCGCTGGCGACGACCTGGCACGCACCATCAAGGAAGTCCGCGGTGGCCGTGTCGAGTTCCGCAATGACAAGACTGGCTTGTTGCACGTCGCCGTCGGGAAGGTCAGCTTCACCGATGAGCAAATCACCCAGAACATCGCGTCCCTGATGGAGTCTGTCAAGGCAACCAAGCCGACCTCTATCAAAGGCACCTTCGTTCGCTCCGTGACCTTCACCAGCACCATGGGACCTGGTATCGCCGTAGACCCGACGGCAGCTATCGCCATGGCAACCAACTAGACCACACCACCGCACACCGGGTTGCGTGCAGCCCGGTATGTCTGGTATACTCCATTAGGAACTTCATACGACCAGAGACCGTCGGCGCCGTTCAGGCATAAAGGGGTACATCCCTACCGACCGAGGTGAGCCCCCCACAGTACTGTGTACGGGTTACCGCGTCTCGTATGCGGTAACCCGTTTGGTTATCTCATATCTACACAAGGAGGGGGGTGAACTATGCCAACACAACGCAAAATCGAGACAGTATCTGAATTGACCGAAAAGATGTCACGGATGCAAGCCGTCATCGTTGCAGACTACCGCGGTATCACCGTGGCCGAAGTAACGAAGCTGCGCAACAAAATCCGTCCGCTCGGTGGTGAATTCATCGTCGCCAAGAACACGCTTGCCTTGATTTCTGCCAAAGAGACCGGTTACGCCGGGATCGAGCCTGCTTTGAAGGGCCCAACCGCACTGTGCTTCGCCTATGGTGATGTCGCAGCAGTGGCCAAAGCCATCAAAGAAGTCAACGCCGAAATCAAAAAGCTGTCGTTCCGTGGCGCTATGCTGGGTACGGTGTACATTGACGGTGCTGATGCACTCGACAAAGTCGCCAGCGTCCCAACCCGCCCAGAAATCCTGTCCCAAATCGTCGGAGTTATCGCTGCACCGCTTACCGGTGTCGTCGGGATCCTCGACAGTGTCGCCACCGGCGTCATTTACGCGGTTCAGGGTCGTGCCGACAAGCTCGGCGGCGACGACAAGGCTGCCTAAACAGCCCTGCGTCCTCCATTCATCTGTGTATCAACATTACTTCTAAGGAGTACTCCTGTGTCCGACAAAATCAACAAAATTGTGAGCGCAATCGAAGAACTGAATGTTCTCGAACTGGTCGAGCTGAAGAAGACCATGGAAGACAAGTGGGGCGTGACCGCCGCCGCTCCCATGATGATGGGTGCCATGGCACCTGCAGCTGGTGCTCCTGCAGCAGCAGCCGAAGAAAAGACCGAGTTTGACGTCATCCTCAAAGAGGCCGGCCCAAACAAGATCAACGTCATCAAAGTCGTGCGCGAAATCACCAGCCTGGGCCTCAAAGAAGCCAAGGACCTGGTCGATGGTGCACCAAAGGCCGTCAAGGAAGCTGCTTCGAAAGAAGAAGCCGACCAGATCAAGGCCAAGTTGGTCGAAGCTGGCGCAACCGTCGAAATCAAGTAATACGGATTTCACGCAGACCGGCCGAGGCGTTTGCCTCGGCCGGTTTTGTATAGAATCGACGGTACCCCTATGCGCATCCCCATCCATCGAGATTCCGACCACGAACTCCTTGGCTTTGTCATTTCTGTCGCCGATCGCTGGCGTGCACTCACGGTGTTCGGTGGGGTACTGGCGACGTTTGCATCCCGTTCCGAAGCCCACGCGCATGTTGTCCGCCGTGGATTGCCGTCACTCACTGCCCACTGGCAATACTACGACGCGGGCGCAGATCAATGGCACACCTGCCTCATCCAAGAGGCCAATGAGAGAACCGTTACCATTGTGTTCGGCTATGCGTCAGAACAAGGTGCTCCGACCAAAACACTCACTGACAACGATTTCGCCCGCGGCGACATCCTCACCCTCGAATAAATCCCGAGTGGC
>JBFYTT010000154.1:0-9657 GCA_041300425.1 Roseiflexaceae bacterium | reverse complement strand
TATTGGGCGGCGCTGACCACCAATCTGCGTGAGTGCCAATCCCCGTTGACCGACCTTATCGAACATCTCGCGATCGATGGCGTGCGCGCTGCGGCGGCATACGGCTGCCGGGGCTGGACTGCGCATCACAATACCGACATCTGGGCTCAGGCCAATGCGGTCAAAGGCAAAGCCGTCTGGTTCCTATGGCCGTATGCTGCTGCCTGGCTGAGTCTGCACGTCTACGAAGAATACCTGTTCAGCAATGACAATGCATTCGCACGCGAACGCGCGCTTCCGTTGATGCGTGGAGCAGCCGAGTTCCTGCTCGATTGGCTACAAACGCAACCCGATGGCACGCTCCAAAGCAGCCCGTCGACCTCGCCCGAGAATCCATTCGTGGCCGCCGATGGGCAACCGTGCGGCGTGTCGATCGGCAGTGAGTCTGACATTGCCATGACCCGGGCACTCTGGCTTGCGTGTCTCGACGTGGCAGAGCGGTTGGCGCTCGACGAACCATGGCTCGCCGAGATCCGCGCGGCCCTGCCGCGCTTGCCTGCACCCATCATCGGTGCTGACGGTCGTCTACAAGAGTGGCGACATCAACCGGCCGAATCCGAACCGGGGCACCGGCATATTTCGCACCTGTATGGGCTCTACCCGTCGGCCGAGATTACGCCGTGGGGTACTCCCGACCTGGCCGCAGCAGCCCGCGAGAGCCTCGCAGTCCGTTTGGCCCATGGCGGCGGACACACCGGTTGGAGCGCCGCGTGGGTGGCAGCGTGTTATGCACGGTTGGGCGACGGCGACGCCGCACTGGCCGTGTTACATCGCTTGCTACGTGACTCGACCTACCCGAGCATGCTCGGATCACATCCGCCCTTCCAAATCGACGGTAGCCTCGGGTCCCCCGCCGCCATCGCCGAAATGGTGGTGCAGAGTCATGCCGGTGTGCTGAGCCTCATGCCCGCGATCCCCAAAGCCTGGCGCACCGGCAAACTGACCGGCATTCGCCTGCGCGGCGGCATCACGATCGACATCGAGTGGAAGAACGAGGTGTTTGTTGAGGCCTTTGTCGTCAGCGACACGACACAATCGATGATGGTGCACGCGCCGTTCGATATCCGCGATGTCTCGTCGCGTGGCGTTGTGGTGTCTGGCGACACCTTCACGTTCAAAGCCGGCGTGCATTATGAATGGAAATTGTTGGATAGTTAGTAGTTTTCAGTTATCAGTTATCAGTGATCAGTTGGATGAGCAGGTAGTAGTGAGTAGGTCTGCTGAGGTATTCATTTTTTCTTGATTCCAGATTTTTCTTGTCTATAAGAAAGCAAACAGTCAGATTCGGCGCTGCGGCGCATGAATCTGACTGTTCCATAATTATGGCGTACGGGTGACCAATGCCTGGTGGGCTGGGTTACCAAACGCACGCACCGTACCGTCCTTAAATCCAATAACAGAGTGCACCACGCCCGCTGCTATAGCACTCGCTGGTCCAATATTAGCAGGAACGATAGCATTATTGTGGCTGTTCTGTCCCCACCCGTACACCACACCATCACGATCTAGCGCGAGCGAATACTGATTTCCCGCACTAATTGCCGTGATGTTTTTTAACTTTTTGGGCAATTCACATTGACGTTCTTTCTTTCGACCCCAACACAGCACCGTTCCATCTCGCTTGAGCGCAAGTGAGTGTTGATACCCTGCAGCTATTGCGACAATGTCGGTCGCGTTTTTGGGTGGATCCGCTTGTCCCCATGTGTTGTCTCCCCAGCCAATGACCTTTCCATTTTTGATTGCAAGGGAATGCTCAAAGCCTGCTGAGACAGCTGTCACCCCACGACGAACATAGGATGGAATGTCAGTTTGTCCGGCGTTGTTATACCCCCACGCAACAACATCACCACTCTTTTTGAGCACCAAAATATGCCCAAAGCCTGCGGAAGCAGATGCGACGTTGGTACGACCAATCACTGGGAAGTCGAGTTGCTTGAAGTCATTTCTACCCCACCCGAATAGTTTTCCCGTTGTGTCAACGGCTAGGGCGTAATTATGCCCGACATCTATGTCACTCATGCGTACATTGATGAGACCACGTGGTATTTGCGCTTGATTCGTGTTGTTAAATCCCCAAGTAACTAACTTCCCATCTTGACGAACGGCGAGCGTGAACGAAGTCCCAATGTCGATTTTTTTGAACACCGTTGGGCGAGGGCTAGGAGTGGGTGTCGAACCGGACGCAGTCCACCGAGCATACAGCGTGAGGTCTGCGACGGTAGCAGGAGTATACGGAAAAGCAACTGCACTGCCGCCATCGGTTGCAGACCATCCTGCAAATGTATAGCCTGTCCGTGTGGGAGGCGAGGGCTCAACGATAGATTCATACCATAGCCAGGATCCTGGCGACATAGATGATCCCCCTTTTGTATTGTAGGTAACACTATGTCCAGTTGCAATAGTGAGGCCATCCATGAGACTTCCTACTGCGGGATACCCAGTTGCAGTGACTTTGACGTATGCAATTCCACTGGTGACACCACTGAACGCATCCGTTCCGATCGTTGGTTTGTTTCCCAAGAAAAAGACGCGTTGGAGGGAGCTTGCACTACGGAACGCGTCGATTCCAATAGAGGTTACACCAGCAGGGATAGTCAACTCATCGGCACGAAACCCTCTAAATGCTTGATCCTCGATGGTGGAGAGCACGCTCCCCGGTGCAAATACCACGGAAGATAACGCAATGGAATTAAAGAACGTTCCCTGTTTGATGGTCGTTACCCCTGCAGGAATGGTGATGCTGGTAAGTGCACGCGCATCGGAAAAAGCAAAATCGCCAATAGCGGTGAGGAGGCTTCCTGCGGCAAAGGTAACGGTCGCGAGGGCTGTTGCGTTATTAAATGCTTCATTTCCGATGGTAGTAACCGCTGCCGGAATCGCAATTCCGGTCAATCCATTTGCACCAAAGAATGCATAATCCCCTATGGTTGTGACACCTGAATCAAGAACTATCGATGTGAGGTTGAGTGCTTTGTAGAATGCAAAATTCCCGATTGATGTAACCCCAGTCGGAATGGTGTACGACGTTGCGACCATCCCAGGTGGATATGCGACTACTTGTGTGGTGGTTATGTTATAGAGCACTCCAGCAACAGATGTGTACGCGGTATTCACGGGGTCAACTGTAATTGAAGCAAGGGCAGTTGCCGAAATGAATGCTCCTTCTCCCACAGATAGTACCCCTGCCGGTATGTTGATACTGGTGAGTGCACTTGCGTTTTGAAATGCAAACGCACCTATTGAAGTGAGTAGGCTACCGGATTGGAACGTGACCGTAGCAAGCGAAGTTGCGCCATTGAATGCATAATCACGAATCACTGTGACGGTTGCAGGAATAGTAACTGCGGTGAGGGCACTTGCACCATCGAATGCACCATACTTAATCGCCGTGACTCCTGTCGGGATTGTAATGCTGGTGAGTGCGGTCGCGTTTTGAAATGCAAAAACCCCAATTGAAGTAACTCCTACCGGGATCGTAGCGCTCCCTGTACAGGCACTGTGGCTAATCACTTCATTTGCATCATGCGTAAACGTGCCACTAATCGAACACGCTTCGATAGTCGGAGCAGCGTGTGCAACCGTTACTGTCATCGCAAAAAGTGCCATCAGAAGGTTGAAAAGTATGAAAAATCTCTGTCCCATGGCTTACCTCTTTTGATCTAAACTAGTGGAAGAAAAACGTGGTCTGCATTACAGCCTGAACACTTCGATTTCAATTCTTCACACGCGGAATACTTGAATGTCTCGGCAAAAGAAGAAACATACACGATACCACACCAGTCGAAATTTTCGTCATCGAGGTGTTCAGTAGTTCTTCAAATTTACGTGTAGTGTATTAATTCTGGTATTGCATCACGCTATTGAACGCAGCACAAACACAGGTGGAACGCATTATTATAATTTAACTATACCATAGGGGATAGTGAGTAGATTTTTGCCTTCAATGAAGTCTGCTAAAGTATTCATTTTTCCTTTATCCCAGATTTTTCTCGTCTATCAAGAGTCAAACAGTCAGATGCGGCGCAGTGGCGCACGAATCTGAGTGGTACTATCGCAGCACTGATAACAGCTATCTGCTAACTGATATCTAACTTCTCCGTTACCACAATCCATTCGGCAAACGACAGCGTCTCAGCGCGGCGGGCTGGGTCGATCCCCGCTGCCACCAGTGCTGCTTGGGCGTCGCTGCGTTCGATTTTGATGCCGTGTGCGGCCAGCCCGCCCGACAGGCTGTTGCCCAGTTGTTTGCGGGCGTGCAAAAAGCCTGCTTTGAGGATTCGAAAAACCCTCGCCTCACGCTCGGGCTCAATCAGCGGCTTGTCACGCAGGGTCAAGCGCATCACCGCCGAGTGCACCTCGGGGGCTGGCAAAAACGACTCCGGCGGTACGACGGCAATCAACTCGGGAATGGCGCGCACTTGGATACCATGGGCCAACACCGACATATCGCCCGGCTGTGCACAAATGCGCTGGGCGACTTCGCGCTGGACGAGTACCACCATGGACGTCGGCGGATTGGCAGACTCGAGGAAGTGGCGCAACACCGGAGACGTAATCGCATAGGGGAGATTCGCAACAACCTGGTATGGCTTGTGCTGGGTCAATGCTGCGATGTCGGTCTGCAGGACATCTTGATTGACCAACGTAAGATTGGACGACTCTGCATAGACCCGTGCCAGGCGATTGGCAAGCCGTGTGTCGAGTTCGATGGCAGTGACTGATCCGGCGACCTGCACGAGTTCCCACGTCAAGACGCCCAATCCGGGGCCGACTTCGACCACGACCGATGACTGGGTCAAATGGGCGGCAGAGACGATGGTCTGGAGTGCGTCACGATCGATGAGGAAGTTCTGACCCATCCCCCGTGTCGGCCGCACATCTAAATTGCGCAACGTCTCTCTGACGTGTTGGGGGTTGAGCATGGGGTTGGTCATTTGAGGCACCGTTCGCTACCAACACCACGACCGCTATAACGGGGATGCGTTGGGGGATGATTATTCTGCGGTCACAGTCGCCGCTATCCAAATAACGAACGCGTCGACAGCCATGAATACCTCATCATACACTGTCACGATACCGAACGCCCAGGGTGCACTGCGCACGGCATCCCAAGTCAACAGCACTGTCCGTGCCTGCGTGGGGAACGGCATAGCAGTATGAGCCGCCGGGCATTGCGGCCGGATTTGTATCAATGTCTTTACCGCAGGCATGGCGACTATGCAGGCCCCGTTGGCACGCATCGCCGCGGCATCACGTTCGATTACCACCTGCAGTGGGCTGAGGGTACCCAAGAGATACAACAACACCGGGATAAGAACTGCCGCTGCAATGACACGGACAAACAGACGTACTCCATTCATGACGAAGTCGACGGCATTCCATTCGAGGTTGCCGCCGCAGCTCCGGCATGGCTGGATATCGCGACGTATGACCGCCCCGCAATAGATGCACATGCGTTCCGTTGTTTGCCAGTTATGCTTTGCCATGCATCAATTCGTTGGGCACCAACGTGCTATCCACGCTGGCGCACACAAATCAGCCCAGGCAGATGTTCCCGCATTTCGTAAAGTGGTGATAATCCATTGTTCAGCCACCGGGACATATGTACGGAAAGAGGCACCATAACGCTCAATGTGTGCGTACACCCACCCACTCCATTGGGTCTTGTCTCGCACCGCCGCAGCAACCACCCAGGTCGGTACGTCGTCGGCGAGTATGAGCGAACCGCGCGGTACCGAGCAGTCGCCAGCGCTCAAAAGTTCGGTGTAGCTCGTTGTCGGGACGAGCAACAAGCGTGCTGGAACGACTTGTTTGGTGCAGGTAACGCGTAGCGTTACTGGCGTCACAAAACGGAGCAGCGCAACGAGACCGTAGATGGTGCAGAGCACCACGAGCCAAAACGACAGCAACGCCCAAACACTCGTGGCGAGTGACTGCCGAACTGGGATAGGCCTGCCGCAAGACAGACACGAGCGCAGGTTCTTGCGCAGTAGCATTCCACAGTCAGCACAGGTCAATGCCGGTGCATGAGCCGCAGTATTCGCTGTAAAGCCGTTTTTCATAGAGTCCAATCCTTCTAGGGTGTGGACTGATGGATTACATATACATCTTTCATATTGTGATGCATCATGTCTGAGAATGGGAGAGTGAATATTACAATTGCATGACGCACAATCATTCAAGCAGGGTATAATGGTGAAACAGTTTATTTATTCACATACCTCTCACGTACGTGATGCTGGTAGTATGCAGGGATATCGGTGCTATGCGGATTGTTATCTTTGGGGCAGGTGGACGCACGGGGAACCATTTGGTGCGGCTCGCGATTGCACTCGGGCACGATGTGACCGCATTTGTCCGCAAACCCAACAAATTGCCGTTGTCACACGAGCGTATGCGCGTGGTGGTCGGCGATGCCAACGACGAATTTCAAGTCGGTCGTGGCATACAAGGTGCCGACGCCGTTATTTCGACGATTGCGCCCATGCAAACTGCCGCCGAAGAGAATCACACGCAGATGCTACGCAACATCATGGACGCGATGGAACGGCACCAGGTGCGCAGGATTGTCGCCCTGAGTGATTCGATAGTCCTCGATCAATCCGGGCTCGCCGGGGTGGTATCGACCGGAATGCGACGCATCTTATTGACGCCGTCCAATGCCCGTTGGTTACGCATCAGTGAACAGTACTGCGCCTGCATGCGTAGTTCAGCACTCGATTGGACATTGGTGTGTACCCATCAACTGACCGACGAACCGTTCAATGGTCGGTACAGCGTCGAAACACGCCACAAAAAAACCAACGTCCGCGTTTCTCGCGCGAACGTGGCTGATTTTCTGTTGCGGATTGCCCTCAACGGGAGTCACATCCGCGAAATCCCTATCATTGGCAACGCCTAATCACCCTCTGCACCGAGTAATTTCGCCCGAATTGCTGCGACGTCTTCGTCAGCTACACCGATGCTCTGCATATAGCCAGCCGCATCTGTATAGGTCGTTGCGAGATGAGCGAGCAGAGCATCGATATACTCATGCTTTGCGGCAATGAGATTTTCGAACTGGGCCTTGGGCACAAAAAACGGCCGCACACTCTGGATATCGGCGCTGATGGCCTGCAAGTTTTGCTGACTCTGGATATAGTCATCGATGATGTCTGCATCAGACACACCGACGAGATTCAACAGCAGTGCCGTCATTATCCCCGTGCGGTCTTTGCCGATAAAACAGTGGATCAATGTGGTCGCAGGCGCGTGTGCAAGAATCCCCAAAATAGTCCGGATCGGCACGCCACCTTGATCGAGAATGGTACCGTACCACCCACCGAGATCACGAAACTGCCGGATCATCCCCATGTAACTCGTTTCGACATACAGGGGAATGTGTTTGAAGTCGACCTGTGGATGCCCTGCAAAGCGATTGGGACGCTGCGCCAGCTCGTGTGCATAGCGCATGTCGATGACCGTTTGTAGCCCGCGGTCGATCATTTGTTGGCGTGACCTATCCGAGATACGGTATGGCGCATCACCACGTACAAAAACACCGTGCCGCGTCGTTTGACCGGTGCGCGTGCGGAACCCGCCGAGGTCCCGCACATTGACCATTCCTTCGATGTCAATATCCCGATTTCGCATACGGTCTCTTCACTCTACTCTTTTCGATTATTCGAGGATGTAGCCAGACATCGCTTCGCGCCCTTCGCCGGGTTGCAACACAAATACATGATGATCGGCGATGCCCTGAGCGAGCATATTGAAGCCGTCATTCGTGTTGGTAACCGGTTCGACCGCAATATACGGAAATTCTACTGGCATATACACTATAACATTGCGGTAGAGGTGATCCATCCAATGCGTAATGTGTGTGTTGGACGATGGATATACAAAGCGGATAGGCTTACCGAGGACTCGATTGGTCAAACAGTCGTCCACAAAGACACTGCCCAGTGGCCGCAACTGCTGGTAGTCGAGTCGGGCGTCGACCAGCGTCGGTGCACCGACGGGCATGCAATCGACAAGTGGGAACGCATGGGTGCAGGGGATTTCGAGTGACAGGCTATCGGCCGCATTGGTCAGGCTGCGCATGATGAACGGATGCGTACCAAAACCAGCCGGCATGGGTTGTGTGTCCATGTTGGCCAACCCAATCCGTGTGCTGAAGTTGTTACGCTCGAGGCGATACTCGACCCACGCGGTGAATGCAAAGGGAAAGTTGACTGCGGCATGTTGGCGCGAGTCGAACGTCATGCGGATATGCGTCTCGTCGGCGGACACAACAGCGAGTGCATACTCACGCACTACCCCATGGATGGCAGTACCATCGGGCCAATTTGCGTGCATCAAATAGTCGACGCCTTGGAACGTCATTTTGGCAGCCTTGATGCGGTTTGACCAAGGAATGAGCGGATAACTCGCGGTTTGGAGCGCATTGGTCAGATCGGCTTCGGCAGTCGGGCGAAAGAAATCATGCCATGCACCAGCGCGGTTGACGCGTGCGTACGCAATGGATCCCCCGCTGTGTGGCAAAACGCCGATCTGCCACGAGTCATTTTGTAACGTATGTAGCATGTGACCCCTCCATAAAAACAGCGAGCCACGACGGTGACTCGCTGTCAATCAGCCATGGTTAGGCGTCGAGGTCCATACCCTTGAGGGCTTCGATGGAGCTCTTGACGGCGGCGGCACTGGCGGCGACGAGGGCTTTTTCGTCGGCGTTGAGGTTGAGCTGAATGACCTTTTTGACACCGCCGGCGCCGAGCACACACGGTACGCCGAAGTACATGTCGTTGAGGCCGTATTCACCCTCGAGGTAACAGGCTGCTGGCAGGACGCGGTTTTTGTCGCGGACCACAGCCTCGACCATCTGTACGGTAGCAGCAGCCGGGGCATAGTAGGCTGAGCCGGTCTTGAGCAGGTTGACGATTTCGCCGCCGCCTTTGCGGGCGCGTTCGACGATTTCGTCGAGGCGGCCAGCGGGGATGAAGTCGGTCACTGGGATCCCGCCGATGGTGGTGAAGCGTGGCAACGGGACCATTTCGTCACCATGGCCGCCCATGAGCATGGCCTGGATGTCTTCGACCGACACGCCGGTCTCCATTGCGATGAAGGTACGGTAGCGGGCAGCGTCGAGCACACCGGCTTGGCCGATGACGCGCTCTTTGGGGAAGCCGCTGACCTGGCGGGCCAGGTAGACCATCGTGTCGAGCGGATTGTTGACCATAATGATGACGGCTTTGGGCGACAACGGGGCCGCCTTCGAAATGCAGTCACGGGTGATTTTGGCATTGATTTTGATGAGGTCTTCGCGGGTCATACCCGGTTTGCGGGGAGCACCCGAGGTGACGACAATGACGTCGGAATTGGCGGTGTCGGCGTAGTCGTTGGTGCCGATGATTTTGAGGTCAAAACCTTCAATCGGGGCCGATTCGGCCAGGTCGAGGCCCTTGCCCTGCGGAATGCCTTCGGCGATGTCGAGCAACACGACGTCGCCCAGTTCCTTCGAGGCAATCCAATGAGCAGCGGTTGAACCGACGAAACCTGCTCCGATAATCGTAATCTTGGCGCGCATTGCGTTCCTCCCACAAAAATGACGTCTGACGGCATATTTTACCACCCAATGCA
>JBFYTT010000123.1:0-3136 GCA_041300425.1 Roseiflexaceae bacterium | reverse complement strand
GATTGGTACCCTGCTCGACGCACGGAGCGTCGTTGTCTTGAGTGTGATTGCCGTCCCGACAGTCCTTGCAGTCAACCTCGTGGTCGGTGTGATTGCTGTTTTGGTCGGGGCTTCGCATAATCAAGCAGCTTTGTTTCCCATTCAGGCAGGTGATACCGCGGGTCAGGTGGCTTTTCTGGTGGTGGCGGCATTAATTGTTCCATTTGCCGAAGAAGTCCTCTTTCGCGGCTACGTGTATGGGCGATTGGCGGGGCTGGTACGGCCAACCATCGCGGTCGCGCTGAGTGCGGCACTGTTCGCAGGCGCGCATACATGGTCTGCCAGTACGGGGAGCATCACGCTGGTGATGCAGACGTTTGCGATGGGACTGGTCCTGGGCTGGGTACGCCAGCAGAGTCAAAGTATCTTCCCGAGTATGATTGCCCATGCAGGTAACAATGCATTCGCACTAACGCTCGTTTTATCGTGTGTAAACCATCCTGAACTTGGATGCGCCCGAACCTAATGCCGGCAGGCAAAGGAGTGATGATGAGTAAAAAAGACGAGCTGGTCCGACAGCGCCGACGCCTGCAAACCGTCGCCGTCAACTATGCAATCCAGGGTGACTGGGGCAATGCGATTATTGCCAACGAAGATATGTTGTCGCTCGACGAGAAAGACGTCGAGACGCTCAACCGCCTCGCCAAAGCGTACTATGAGAGTGGCGATGTCGAAGCAGCCAAACGGACGTATACGCTCGTACTCGAATACAACGAGCTCAATCCGATTGCGCGCCGCGCCTTGAGCGTCATCGAAAAGACCGAATCACAACCAACCAAAACACGGACGTATGTCGAAATGCGCAACTTCGTCATCGAAACCGGCAAGTCGATCCTCACCACGATTCATATTGACCAGCCCGAGCCACTGTCGTTGCTCCCCGGCGAAGTGGTCTACATGAGGCTCTCTGGCGTCAAGAATGATCCCGAAAATCGCAGTGAGAGCCCTGCTGCGAAGGGATCAGCACCATTAACCAAGCAAGGGGCGCGGTCGGCTAAAACCAGTGCGAAAGTCAGCGCTGATATCGAGAACAAGGGCGAAAAGCGCGCTGACCCGGTCGAAGATAAGAACGAACCCCAAGCCCTCAAAAAATCAGCGAAGCCTAAACAAGGCAAAGACACATCTCCTGTTGCTGAACCTGTACCGGCCATTCAGGCTGTGGTGATGACTACTACCCTCACGACTCTCGATTCTATCCCGTCGGTCCACTATGACATCAACGACATCCCCGAAGATGCCAACGCCATCGACGTCTATGACAGCAATGACAAGCTGATTGGTCGCCTCGAGCCACGCGTTGCACAGCGCATCATTCGCTTCATGCGTGCCGGCAATCGCTATGCAGCCATCGTGTGGCGCGTCAGCGAGCATTATCATCACGTCGATCTGGTGGTGCGTGAGGTCTATCACAACCCCGATCATCGTGGCGAAGTCTCGTTCCCCGGTAAGCTCATCGACGAAGACAAGGCACCATTGCTGGACTTGGCCGACGAAGAAATCGAAGAGGGTGGGATCGCCAGCGGGTACGACGAAGAAGAAGAAAGCCCTCGACTGTCATTCGAAGACGACGATGACACCTTCGACGGCGGCGAAGAAAACAGCGACGCAGACGAAGATATCGACGAGTTCCCCGGCTCAAAGAAAGCTAAACCACGGACAGGTCCTGCTCCCAAAGCAACCTATGGCGAGAAGGAAATCAGCCTGGGCGACCTCGCCAAAGACGAGTCCAAACACGACGACGTCGAAGAAGAATAATCTCCCCGATGCAGTGGCTCCCGTTCGAAAGAACGGGAGCCACTTGTGTGTCCGCGCGCAATGACCGCTACATCAATGTCCGTGAGACCCACTGCGCGTAATGCGCGTATCGCTTCGCGGAGCGTCGCCCCCGTTGTACAAATATCGTCGACCAACAACACCCGTCCCATAGGCAGACTACCCTGCCAACCAAATGCACCGGCAACGTTCGCTGCTCGTTGGCTTTTGGTGAGATGTGCTTGTGCTGTCGTGTCGCGAATACGCACGAGACCCGCGCAATACGGTGCACCCAACCGGCGTGCGACCGCCTGCGCCAACAGGACTGCTTGGTCAAAGCCGCGTTGTGCGATCCGCTGCGGTGCTGCAGGGAGTGCAAGTACCGCCCCGTAGCGGTGTGCGAGTATCGGCATGAGTGTGTCTGCCAACACCGAGGCGTAGCGTCGCTTGCCACAGTATTTGAGCAATAACAAGGCACTACGGATAACATCGACGTACTCATAGCGAATATACACCTGCTGTGCGTCTACCAAAGGGGCAGCAGCGGCATACAGCGGGGCTCGGGCCAAACAGCGTGCGCAAAGCAACGTCCCAAGGCCCCCACAACCGAGACACACATCGGGGAACACCCACTGCAAGAATCGCTCGTACATTGCAGACCTCCTGCATGTACTACCGTTGCAGCGATGGATTTGGGTACGACCTAATACGGAAAAAGCTGTTCGACTTCTACGATGCGCAATGCACCAATCGGGCAACGTGACACACACGCCATATCACTGTGGGATACACAAAAATCACATTTGTTCGCACGGAGGGCAGGCTTACTGACGACCAAAGACAATATGGGAATGGTTTGGACGCGTTGCTGTAGCGTCGTCAAGATACTCCGTACCGCAGGTTCTACCGTGATTGCCCCATACGGACATGCAGGGACACAGAGGCCACAGCCATCACATGCGTCAGTCACGGTCAATACCGATCCCGACCATTGAATGGCGTGTTTGGGGCATACTTCGACACACTCTGCACCAACCCGGCACTGCCGACAGCTGTCTACAATTTCGTGTGCCTCTGTACGCACGCCATTCAATTGAATCCGTGCCGTACCATGACGAGAAGCACACGCATCGACACACAATCGGCAATCCGGTGGACAGCGTTCGACATCACGCACCAACACGCGTTCGCCACGACGAACGCCATGCGACACAAGCGCGTCCCCAACGGTGTCGATGCGCGCACCGTATGTGCTCCGTTCCTGAATGCTTGTTCGTATGTATTCGGCCATTTCGGGATGCCGTTCGAGTAATCCCAAAAACTGTAGCGTCGGCATCGTCAGGAT
>JBFYTT010000088.1:0-9990 GCA_041300425.1 Roseiflexaceae bacterium | reverse complement strand
ACGAGCCCGTGCAGTGGAACAAAGTAAACGATTTGCCCAAATTCGTGTACTTCAATCACAGCATTCACGTCGCCAAAGGCGTCGGCTGTTCAACCTGCCACGGCAATATTGCGTCAATGGCGGTCGTCTACAAGACCGAAGCGCTCTACATGAACTGGTGTTTGAACTGTCACCGCGCACCTGAGAAGTTCCTGCGACCGCAATCCGAAATCTTCAACACCGCTTGGACCCCACCTGCAGACCAAATCGCACAAGGGTTGAAGTTGAAGAAAGACCTGAACATCCGTACATCGTCACAGTTGACCAACTGTTCGATCTGCCACCGATAGAGCGAGACGAAGCAGACAATGAGCAAAGAAACACTCGACATTCAGACGAACAGCGGGCGCGGCTACTGGCGTAGTCTCGACGAACTCGCACAGTCGTCCGAGTTCCAGGCTCGCCTCGAACGGGAATTCCCCCGCGAGGCGGCTGAGTTGCGTGATCCCGTGACCCGACGGTCGTTCCTCAAGCTGATGGGTGCCTCAATGGCACTATCGACATTGGCAGGCTGTCAATTCGCCATCAAACAACCCCAAGAAGTCATCGTTCCTTATGTCCGTCAACCCGAGCAAGTCATACCTGGTCGTTCACTCTACTTCGCCACCTCGATGACCGTGCAAGGGTACGGCATTGGTCTGTTGGCTGAGAGTCACGAGGGTCGTCCAACCAAAGTCGAAGGCAACCCAGACCACGGTGCGAGCCTCGGTGCGAGCGATGCGTGGATTCAAGCATCGGTCTTGACCATGTACGACCCCGACCGTTCACAACAGGTCCTCAATGCCGGCAAACCAGCGACCTGGGCCGACGCAGCAACCGCGCTCGGTGCAGCTGCCGCAAAAGCCGGCGCTGGTATGCGGATCCTGAGTGAGTCAAACGCCTCACCGAGCCTCGGTGCTGCGATTACCGCGTTGACCAGCAAATACCCAGGCGCCAAGTGGGTCCAATATGACCCCATCAGCGCCGACAATGCTATCGATGGTGCGACACAAGCACTCGGTACTGCTACCAACGTCGTCTACGCATTCAATAAAGCTGACATTGTCGTGGCACTCGACAGTGACTTCACCCATAACGGTCCCGCGGCAATTCGGTACAGCCGTGACTTCGCCGACAAACGGCGTATCACCTCTGCCAAACCAGTCATGAACCGACTGTATGCCGCAGAACCAACTCCGAGCCACACGGGAACCATGGCAGATCATCGGCTGGCAATCCGTGCATCCGAGATTGCTGCGTTGACCGACGCTATTGCAGCAGGTGTCGGAGTCGCCGGCATCGTCGCTCCTGCACTCTCCGACAAAGCCAGCGCATGGGTCAAGGCTGCCGTCTCTGACCTCAAAGCCAACGCGGGCAAATCGATTGTCATTACGGGCGAAACGCAGTCTGCAGCCCAACATGCCCTGGTATTGGCTATCAATAACGCACTCGGGAACTTCGGCAAGACGGTGACGTTCAGCGCACCTGTTGCACCGGCACCAACCAGCAACGCAGGGCTGAAGGCACTCGTCGACGAAATCAACGCTGGGGCGGTTTCACTGTTGGTTATCAGTGAAGCCAACATTGCCTACAATGCTCCCGGCGACATCGATGTCAAAGCTGCCCTCGCCAAGGTTGCTACCGTGGTTCATCACGGCATCTACGCAGACGAGACCTCCGAAGGTGCCGCCTGGCATATCAATGGAGCGCACTACCTCGAAAGCTGGGGTGACAGCCGTGCCTTTGACGGTACCGCTGCCATCCAGCAACCGTTGATTGCACCACTCTATGAGGGCAAAACCCTGCTCGAAGTCGTTGCAGCACTCAGCGGTGATACAACCACGAGCGGTCATGACTTGGTCAAGTCATATTGGAAGTCCGCACTCGGCACAGAGGGATTTGCGTTCGACAAAGAATGGCAAATTATCCTGCACGACGGCACCATCAAGGGAAGTGCAGCCGCACCTGCAGCTCCAACCATCGGCGCAACCATCGCACCAACCGCAGCTCCCGTTGCCGAAGGTATCGAAATCATCTTCCGCGCTGATTCTTCTCTTCGTGACGGTTCTGCGGCCAACAACGGTTGGCTCCAAGAGGTTCCCAAGCCCATCACCAAACTGGTCTGGGACAACACCGCACAGCTCAGCGCAGCAACCGCCACAGCCATTGGTGTGGTAGCTGGTGATGTCGTCGAATTGTCCTACCAAGGTCGTTCGGTCAAGGCTCCGGTCTGGATCGTACCCGGGCAAGCCGATAACACAGTGGTCGTTCACTTGGGTTTTGGTCGCACCAAAGCGGGTAAAATCGGCGACGGTGTGGGATTCAACGCATACACCCTGCGTGGTTCGGATAGCCTCTGGCACGGGAACGGTGTCGTCGTCACAAAAACCGCCGAAACCTACAAACTGGCCACGACCCAAGAGCACACAAATCTCGAAGGCCGCGACCAAGATATTTATCGAACTAAGACGCTTTCCGATTTCTTGCATCCCGAAGACCACAAAGGTCACAAGAAGCACGAAATCATTTCGCTCTTCCCTCCATACGACTACTCAAAAGGCTACCAATGGGGCATGCAAATCGACTTGAACGCCTGCAACGGCTGCAATGCCTGTGTCGTTGCTTGTCAAGCCGAAAACAACATCCCAATTGTCGGCAAAGAAGAAGTCCTCATCGGTCGCGAAATGCATTGGATTCGCATCGACACGTATTTCGCCGGCGATGTCGATAGCCCTGCAATTTATCAAATGCCGGTCGCATGTATGCACTGCGAACACGCACCGTGCGAAATTGTCTGTCCGGTTGCAGCCACCGTCCACGATGACGAAGGCCTCAATTCGATGGTCTACAATCGGTGTGTCGGTACCAAGTACTGCTCGAACAACTGCCCGTACAAGGTACGCCGCTTCAACTTCTTCCAATACGTCGACGAAGAGACCCCATCACTCAAGTTGCAGCGCAACCCAGATGTGACCGTCCGGGTACGCGGTGTCATGGAGAAGTGCACCTATTGTGTACAGCGTATCAACGAAGCACGCATCGACGCAGACCGCGAACGTCGCGAAATCACCGATGGCCAAGTGGTCAGCGCCTGTCAACAAGCCTGCCCATCACAAGCTATTGTGTTCGGCAACATCAACGACGCTTCGGCCCGTGTCACCCAGCTCAAAGCACTCGAGGCAAAGTTCACCATGCTTGATCCGCTCAACAACAAACCACGTACGAGCTACATGACAAGACTGACGAACCCGAACCCCGAGTTCAGTGGAAAGACGGAGTAGCAGATGCAATCATCCAAGCAACTCAAACCCCCCGTAACAGAAACCTACGATAGCCTTCTTAGTCCAGGGCAATCGTTGAGCTCAGTAACCACGAAGATCAGCGACATCGTCCTCTATCCGGTGCTCAAGACACCGATAGGCTGGGTAATCGCCTTTGTGGGTGCCGGCTTGCTCCTCATGCTGTATCTCTACTCGTTGGCGACACTGTTCACCGCGGGTATCGGTATCTGGGGCATTAACATCCCTGTTGCATGGGGATTCGACATCATCAACTTCGTTTGGTGGATTGGCATTGGGCACGCAGGCACATTGATTTCGGCAGTGTTGCTGCTTTTCCGCCAAGACTGGCGTACATCAATCAACCGTGCCGCCGAAGCTATGACCATTTTTGCCGTCGCTTGTGCAGGCATCTACCCGCTGATTCACACGGGTCGTCCGTGGTTGGATTATTGGTTCTTGCCATACCCAAGCACGTTGGGCATGTGGCCGCAGTTCCGTAGCCCGTTGGAATGGGACGTGTTCGCCATTTCGACCTACGCTACCGTCTCAGTGTTGTTTTGGTTCGTCGGACTCGTGCCTGACCTCGCAACATTGCGCGACCGATCCACTAGTCCAATCGCCAAGACACTGTACGGGCTGTTCGCGCTCGGTTGGCGCGGCGCCGCCAAACACTGGCAGCGCTACGAAGTCGCATCACTGCTGCTCGCCGGCCTCTCGACTCCGTTGGTATTGTCCGTGCACTCCATCATTTCATTCGACTTTGCAGTCGCACAACTGCCCGGTTGGCACGTAACGGTGTTCCCACCGTACTTTGTCGCCGGCGCTGTCTACTGTGGTTTTGCGATGGTCATCGTGTTGATGATCCCCATTCGCAAATGGTTCGGGCTTGAAGGCCTGATCACGATGAAGCACTTCGACGTCATGAGCAAAGTGATGCTCGCGTCGGGCATGATTGTTACCTACGGATACTTTGGTGAAATCTTCTACGCGTGGTATTCTTCGAGCATCTACGAGTATTACCTCATCATCAATCGCTTCACCGGACCCTATGCGTGGACATATTGGGCACTCATTCTGTTCAACGTCCTTATCCCGCAGGCATTGTGGTCCAAAAAGCTACGTAGGAACCTTCCCGTCTTGTTTGTCGTCTCACTGGCGATCAACGTAGGCATGTGGTTTGAACGCTGGGTGATTATTGTCATGAGCCTTCATCGTGACTTCTTGCCGTCGTCATGGGCATCCTACACCCCAACGTTCTATGACTGGTCAACGTTTATCGGCTCATTTGGCTTATTCTTCATCTTGTTCTTGCTGTTCATCCGCTTTATTCCGATGATTGCCATCTTCGAAGTACGCGACTTGGTGCACAAGACATCTGCACATCCAGCAAAACACGAAGAATCAAATCACACGGGTGCGTAAAGGAACTGTTTTCGTGTCCCTTTCCCACTCTATGAGAGGTATGCATGTCTAAAGCACTGTCAACAGCAGCAACCAAATCACCCGCGACATACGGTGTGATGGCGGAGTTCACCGAGTCATCGGCACTCCTCCATGCTGCAGAGCACCTCCGTGATGCCGGCTATACCAAAGTCGAAGCATACACGCCTATTCCCGTCCATGGTCTCGATGCGGCCATCGGCCACAAACCATCGCGTCTCCCCTGGCTGGTACTGGCCGGCGGATTGACCGGCGCTATCGGGCTCTTTTCGTTCATGACCTGGGTCAATTTAATTGACTATCCCATGAACATCGGCGGACGCCCGCACTTCAGTTGGCCTGCGTTCATCCCTATCACCTTTGAAGGCATGATTTTGTTCTCCGCATTTGCGGCGGTTTTTGGCCTTTTCGCATTTTGTGGATTGCCAAGCCATTATCATCCGGTCTTCAATGCACCTGGTTTTGAACGTGCGACAACGGACGGATTCTTCCTCTGTATCGAAACGAGTGATCCTTTATACGACGCTGCGAAAGCAAAGAGCATCCTCACGGGGCTTGGTGCAACTGCAGTGAACGAGTTCAGTGAGTGAGCCGCACATGCAAGTAACCGCTACGTCACTCCGGCGAATGGTCGCCCGAATCATCGCACTAGGCATGTTTGCGCTGTTCTTTTCGGCGTGTCATCTCGACATGTATGATCAGCCCAAAAACAATGCTCTGACTGCGAGTGATTTCTTCGCAAATGGTTCGTCCGCACGCCCACTGATTGATGGCACCGTATCACGTGGTGGTCTCAAAATCGATGCGCGTACGACCGGCCGCGAAGGTGGGGATCCCACCGCCGCATATGTGACCACCAATCCCATCACCGTCGATGCAACGTCCCTCGCACGTGGTGAATTAGGCTACAAAATCTACTGCGCTTCGTGCCATGGCGAAAAAGGCAATGGCAAAGGACCTGCAGCAGGGCCTATTTCGAAAGGGAACCTCGGACTGAAGATGCCAGCATTGTTCTATGTTGATGAGTTGAAGGGCAAAGTTGTCGCCAACGAATCCTTCACGCTCGATCAAGCACCGGATGGCTACTACTTCAATGCAATTACCCATGGGGTACCAAACCTGAAGTACGATCCAACCAAGCCAGAGACTGCTGACAATCCGAAGTACACGATGTTCCCAGCAGGGTATCGCATTCAGATTGTTGATGACCGCTGGGCAATCATCGCGTACATCCGCGAGATGCAAAAGAACCCGCCAGCACAGAAGTAAGTGTGAGTGCACGGCTGAGCAACTCTCGGCCGTGCCAACTGCAAGGACACAACCGTGGCAGAACAGACTGATCAATTACGTACGACTTTTGACTCCGTCCAAAAGCGTGCATATATCGTCGGCGGCGCCGCACTCGCACTCACTGTGGTGGGGATTGCGGTCAGCTCAACGAGCCAGGTACTCCAATCGTACCTGTTTGCCTTCTTGTTTTTCTTTGGCATATCTGCAGGCAGCATGTTTTTGCTTACCCTGCAACACATCACCAGCGGCGTGTGGGGCCTGATTATTCGGCGCTTCGTCGAGGCAGCTGCACTGGTCATCCCCTGGATGGGCATCCTGTTTATCCCCATTTTGTTGGGCATAACGGTGCTCTACGAATGGACCGATCCGGTCCGTGTCGCCGAAGAGCACGCTATCTCCGCCAAAGTACACTTCCTCAACATTCCGTTTTTTGTCATTCGCGCTGTTCTCTATTTTGTTTCTTGGGGATTGTTAGCACGACGCTTACGCACCCTCTCGATTCAGCAAGAAAACGCCCCTATGAGCGAAACCGAGACCTACCGCGACAAACTTGCGTCGGTCGGTGGACCTGGTCTCGTTGCACACGTTATGCTCTGGACGTTCGCAGCAACCGACTGGGGTATGTCACTCGAACCACTCTGGTTCTCGTCAATGTACCCGGTCGGTTGGATGGTCGGTCAAGTATTGACAGTTTTCGCACTGATGATTATTGTTCTCTGGCTGTTGTCGAAGAATAATCTGCTCGGGTACGAAATTCCGGTCGATCGCTTACACGACCTCGGCAAATTCACCTTTGCCTTTACCGTGCTGTGGACCTACCTGAATTACTCACAATACCTCATCATCTGGTCGGGTAACATCCCCGAAGAAACTCCATGGTTCTACGAACGGACCAACTACGGGTGGCAATACCTGGCCATCGCCTTGATTTTTGGTCACTTCTTCTTGCCGTTCTTCCTTTTGTTGTCACGCCACACCAAACGCAACTTCAAAGTGGTGGCACGCATTTCGATGTGGCTCATCTTCATCGAAGTTGTGTATGTGTTCTGGCTGATCAATCCTGCGTTCCACAAAGGTGCATTCCAAATTCACTGGACTCACGTCTCCGCCTTCATCGGTGTCGGCGGTCTCTGGTTGGCAATGGTCATTCGCTATCTCAAGCAACTGCCTATCTTGCCACCACACGACCATCGCATTCCCGAACTCGAAGCGCAACTTGCTGGCCATGGTCACGGACATCACGCACCCGCAAAACACTAATTCGCTACACAAACACAAGCAGAAACCCACCCGGCTCGGGTGGGTTTTCTGTGTCTGTTCTCAACTCGTGCTCACATCCCATTCATCTCGTTAAGGCATAGTAGATGCATAGCGATGAGCAATCATCACCAGCGCCACATCCTCTACCTCCCTCATCGTACCTCTTTTCCACCTCAACCCCACCTCACACGATTCGGCGCTCGTGGGGGTGGGGTTCCTCCTGTAGATTGTACCGTTCATGTGTATATCGGGTACGGGGTGTTCATCTTCACCATGGTGAGTCAATCGGTCATTGGCATAGAACCCCTGCATATGATTACCTACATCATCAACTGGGCATTCATTGCGGCACACATTGTCCTGAGCCTCCGCTTCATGCTCCAACGGGTACGTAAATCACAGGTTGACCCCATGCTCGAACTGACGGTCAGCAAACGTCTACGTGAACCTGTCCGCTAACAGCTACCGTCCAAAAGCCCCTGCACACTGGTGTGCAGGGGCTTTTACCTGTTTGCGTGGTGAAATGACCAATCAGACCAAAGAAACCAACGACACCTAGTTGTATCGATCACCCATTGGGCGTGCAGCCATCCGGCGCATCTTGATTTCGATCGCAGCGAGCATGACATCAGTGTCGACACTAGCGGCTTCAGCCTGTATACGGAGGCGATTATGACTACCCTCGATATGCATGCTCGCCAGCATTTCATGCACTTCGGGCATTTCCTTCAAGATTTCGTCGCTGTACGATTGCTCAAGATGTACATGGTCCATGGTGTTGGCCTCCTTGCCAATACAAATCCTACATTCGAGTATATTGTGTATATCGCATAAACACAAGTGGTAGTATTTGTGTATTTTGCACAAATACAGATAAACCGAGATTTTCCTGACTCGGGGAACACGCACAGACGGTCGAAAAGAGTTGAATCACTATGTACCGATGTGCCGCAAACGAAGTACGAAGCCTAATCGAACCCGACCACGTCAAACTGGCTTCTGTACCTACGTGGCAAAAAAGATGATTTAGCGAGCACACAGGACATGCGTGGATTTGCCGAATTAGAGATGAAGTGGTAGGATAGCACAGCAAAAGCAATGTTCCGGAGAACAACAATGAGCATTCTGGTCGACAAGAACACACGTCTCGTGGTGCAGGGTATCACTGGCCGCGAAGGTGAATTCCATACACGACAAATGGTTGCCTACGGCACCAACGTCGTTGCCGGTGTCACACCGGGCCGTGCCGGACAAACGGCAATTGATGGCAAAGTACCTATTTTCAACAGTGTCATCGATGCAGTCAAAGCGACAAATGCAAACACATCGATCATCTACGTACCTGCTCCGTTTGCACCCGATGCTGTACGTGAAGCTGCTGCAGCAGGCATCAAGTTGATTGTTTGTATCACCGAAGGTATCCCAGCGAATGACATGGTTGCTACCTATGCATTTGTGAGGGAATGTGGTGCTCGCCTGATTGGTCCCAACTGTCCGGGCCTGCTGACCCCTGGCCAGGCCAAAGTAGGCATCATACCGGGCAACATTGCCACTCCAGGGCCAGTGGGAGTCGTGTCGAAGTCAGGCACGTTGACCTACGAAGCCGTCGATGCACTGACGCGCATCGGACTGGGCCAGAGCTCTATTGTGGGCATCGGTGGCGACCCCATCATTGGCACGAACTACATCGATGCACTCGAACTGTTCCAGGCAGATCCTGAGACCAAGGCAATCGTGCTCATCGGTGAAATCGGCGGCAACGCAGAACAAGACGCTGCCAAATACATCGGCAAATATGTCACCAAGCCAGTGGTTGGATTTATTGCTGGTCGTACTGCTCCCGAAGGCAAGCGCATGGGCCATGCCGGTGCAATCATCTCGGGCGGCGAGGGTACAGCCCAAGAAAAAATCGAAGCACTACAGGCAGTTGGTGTCACGGTAGCCGAACTCCCGACAGACATCGCGCGCCTCGTCAAAGAAGCGTTGTCAAAGTAACGAACGTTTGTTTTGTGCGGCAGTACGTACCCACGTATTGCCGCTTTTTCGTGGAGAAACACATGCCTACCTATCAATGGTACGAAGACTACACCGTCGGGACAGCGTTTGTCACCCCTGCGCGAACCATCGGCGAGACCGAAGTGAGCATGTTTGCAATGTTGACGGGTGACTATAATCGCCTGCACACCGATGCGGAGTATATGAAAGAAAGCGTTTTCGGTGAGCGGATAGCCCACGGATTACTGGGTCTTTCGATCGTCAACGGGCTCAAGTATCGCACCGATATGGACCCAGACGCAATCATTGCCTTCCTCGGTCTGCAATGGGCATTTAGTGCACCGATCCGAATAAACGATACCATTCATGCAACAATTGTTGTCTCAGCAGTGCGGACCACAAAAAACCCCGAACGAGGGATCATCACGTTCCACATCGAGGTACGGAATCAGCGGTCGGAGGTTGTCCAAAATGGTGATATGACGATGATGGTCAAACGCCGTCCTGCATAAAAATACCCCCGCATGGCGCACCATGCGGGGGTTTGTTTGTTGATTATGACTCTAAATAGCCGATGAGGTGGCCTCCAACGGACGGCGATCGGAGCAACTTGAGGGCGTCGGCCTCGATCTGACGGGTGCGTTCGCGGGTAATCCCAAACGCGACCCCGACTTCCTCAAGCGTACGACGGCGTCCATCACTCAAC
>JBFYTT010000087.1:0-4203 GCA_041300425.1 Roseiflexaceae bacterium | reverse complement strand
GACCACTCCCCGTCTGCGAAATACCGTTATCGATGAGTACATAGCGCATGCTATCGTCGGTCACAAAGAGCATATCGTCTTCGGACAACTCGTTATCTGGCAAATACGACAGGAGGTCGGTTGCCTTCATGCCATTGACCACATAGAGATCTTGCCACCCGTTGTTGTCAAGGTCTGCGAATTTGGCCGACCAGCTCCATCCAGTGGCATCCAATTGCAACTCATACGCACGATTGCGCCAGCGTGTTCCATCCCACGAATGCAACGTGTTTTCAGTGTACTGAGGGTCGTCTGCAGTCAACGGACGGGTCAATTTGAGCATTGCCGGTAACCAGCGAGCCATGGTCGTGACGCTTTGGTCGTATGGCTTCATATCGGTTGCGTAGATATCGAGCACACCGTCGTTGTTGTAATCTGCATAATCCAGCGACATGGTGTTTTCGGTGGTTTGTGTAAACGGTGCCACGGCGGTATAGCCAGCGTCGCTGATGGTCCACGCTGCATCGGGTTCGTTGAAGTCGTTGCCGACCAACAAATCGGGTCGGCCATCGTGGTCGAGATCAGGGAACGCAATGGCCAGTGCTTGGGCAGAATCGTTGAGACGTTGCGGGATGAAGCCAGTCTCTGTTTGGGTATAGACAAAGACGCCGCCACCGCCGCGTGTGTTGAAAATAAGACCTTGCTGTTGGAGCTGCTCGTTGTCATATGTACCAAACACGACATCAAGGACACCGTCGCGATCGAGATCTTGCCAGCCCATGGTGTAGAACGCAGAGAAGACCGCAGGAATGGGTTCGTACGAAAAGCCCACGTCACTGAGTTTGCCGACGATAGGCGGTGCAAATCGTCGGGTGGCATAGAGTTCTCGTGTCCCGTCGCCATCCGCATCAACAATTGCCAGGCTCCGGACATCGGTCAGTGTTGTGGGTATCGAAGTAAAGACGAAGTTGCCTTCGTTCACATATACCGTGACTGTACCGACGATGTTGCCGAACACCAGATCAGGGAGTCCGTCTCCGGTCAAATCGCCGACTGCCAGCCCGCTGCCGTTGCTGGCATACAGCGCACTGCCCGTCGCGCCGCCGCTGGTGTAGTGTGGGAGATCAGTGCGTGAGAATCGAAATCCGCACGGCTCTTGGGCAACATCTAGTGCTGACTGCTGGGTAGAAACGCCTACCGTTGGTCTACTGCTCGGCGATACACTCAGCGCACTCCCACATGCGGTCAGCATGAGGAATGCGCTTACGAGTAGGGAACGGACGGGTTGGATATGCATATTGCCCCGAATTACTTCACCGCTCCTGCAGTGAGTCCTGACATGAATTGCCGCGACGCAAGGATGAACACGATCAGGATGGGGATAATGGCTATGCTCGACCCGAGGATTTGCACGCCGATTTCGGTGCCACGCAGCGACCGGAGGGTACTCAGTGCCACCGGGAGGGTGTATGTGGCCTGATCTTTGAGGATGAGCAATGGGAACTGGAACTCGTTCCACTTACCCATGAACGTCAAGATTGCCAATGCACCGAGGGCGGGGGTGATAACCGGCAAAACGATGCCCCAGTAGATACGGAATTCGTTTGCACCGTCAATACGCGCAGCATCCATCATGTCATTGGGAATGGCGCTCTCGATGTACTGACGCATCCAAAAGATGCCGAATGCGTTTGCCATACCGGGGACAATCAACGGGTACCATGTCTCGATCCACCCGAGATAGCGCATCACGATAAATGATGGAATCAACCCAAGGGCGCCTGGCACCATCAGGGTGGCAATCAAGAAGGCAAACATCGCATCACGCCCGGGGAAGCGGAACTTGGCGAACCCATAGCCTGCCAATGAGCAGAAGAAAAGCACTGCAACAGTATGTAATGATGCAATCGACAGGCTGTTCATGACCGCGGTCCAAAAGTACGGGAGGCTCCCTTTGTCGAGGAGCTGTGTGTAGTTCTCCATCCAAGAACTGCCGAACCAGATGGGCGGTGGGATAACCAAAATGTCTTTGGTGCGGTATGTTGATGTGACCAACATGTAATAAAACGGGAACGCCGAGACGAGCGCAAACAACGCCAAAAAGACGTACATAAAGCTCATCGTGATTGGGCTACCCAATCGGTCACGGTTCCGTCGGTTGCGCGCTATCGTGGTAGTGGCCATCTTAGTTCTCCGTCTGGTTCTGACCGTTGGCACGGTTGTAGGTGAACGAAAAGACCACGATGATGATAAACAGAATGAACGACATTGCCGAGGCATAGCCGAACCCGCTTTTCGACCCTGTGTTGTATTTAAACGCTGACCAGTAGAGTTGCATCATGGCGGTGAGACCGGATTGATCGGTGCCGCCCGGCGACGATGATTGTGTGCCACCTGCGAGCATGACGGGGATGTCGAAGTTCTGCATCGCGCCGATAATCGAAGTGACGACTTGGAAGAGAATCACGCCTTGCAACAACGGCATGGTGATTTTGAGAAAAATGTCCCATGTGCTTGCGCCGTCTACACGTGCAGCCTCATAAAGTTCAAGATTAATGGATTGCAATCCGGCAAGGAAGATGATCATGGAATAGCCAGTCCATTGCCAGATAATGATGAGCGCAATCGATGGTTTGAGCCACAACGCTGAATTTAGCCAGTTGATGACACAACCCATGTTGTTGCTTTCGAAGGCCCATTTGTAGCATTCACCCGTGGGAGCAGTAAGAAATTGGTTTAACCCGAGTGCAGTGAGGGCGAAGTTTATCATGCCATATTGGTTGCCGAACAACGACGTGAAGAGAATGCCCACAGCAACAGCTGATGCGACAAAAGGCATAAAATAGGCAGCCCGAAAGAAATCTTTAAATCGAACGTACCCGCTGTTGATGATAAATGCCAAACCGAGTGCGAGGGTCAATTGTGGGATAGTCGCAACGACAAACAACCAGATGGTGTTATAGATTGCCTTCCACCAGAGTTCGTCCACCGTCACCAATTTGATGTAGTTGTTGAACCCTACCCATACCATGGGGGAAATGCCGTCCCATGTGTGCAGTGAAAGCCAGAGGCCATAGATCAAGGGGAAAAAGCCAAATATAGCATAGAGCAAATAGAACGGGCTTACGAATACGTATGCCCACGCATTGCGTTTTGCTTCCTTTTGACGTGTGCGTCGGTCCTGCGCCGTACGTTCCGCCAACGAGAATGACGAAGAAGCCATGTGCACCTCGCATGTTGTAAGGGTTTCATCGAATGACACGCCGGAGTGGCATTGCATGCCACTCCGGCGGAGGTGAGACGGAGCTTACGGGGTTGCGCCTTCGATTGCCTTGAGGGCTGCGGCTTCAGCATCCTTCATGGCTTGGACTGGGTCCTTGCCTTCGACGAGCACTTTGGCAATTTCGGCGTTGACGATGTCGTCTGCCTGCAGGTCGTATGGGCTGCGCGAGATCGAGGCCACGTTGTCGGCGATGTCGCCCCAAACGCGGAACGTGCGCTGTCCACCGAAGAAGTCCTGTGGCTGGTCGTACAACGGATCTGCCCATGCTGGCTTGTAGGCTGGGAACACACCGGTTGGCTTGAACATTGCGTTCTGACCTTCTGCGGAACAGCAGGCCCACTGCACGAAGTCCCATGCCATTTCGATGTTCTTGCCCTGCTCAGGAATGGCACAGAACGAACCACCCCAGTTGTAGCTGGCTTCAGGAGCCGGCACAACGCGCCACTTCCCGATGGTCTGTGGCTGGTCCTTGGTCAATCCACCCTGCATCCAGCATGCAATGACCATTGCTGCGAACGCGTCGTTCTTGACGCCTGCAGCCCAGTCAGCACCCCACCAACCAATGTTGGCGTCGAGCTCTTGCTTGCGGAAGTCTGCAGCCAGTTGGGCTGGGCGGGTTGCCTTTTCTTCGATCAACACCTTCATGTTGTCGAAGTAGCCTTCGCCGCCTTGGCGGAGTGCACCACCATAGACGTCGGTGCCTGCATCAGCGACCAGCTTGATCTTGCCACCGCTTTTTTCCTTGACGGTCTGAGCAAGTGCGAAGAAGTCTTCCCAGGTCTTGCCCTTGGTGTGCGAGATCAGCTCTTCGATGGCTTCTGGTTCGGTTGGGAGGCCCAACTTCTCCATGATGTCGGCGCGGTACCAGACGCCGGCAGGACCGATGTCCCATGGCATGGCAACCAAACGACCGTCAGCTGTGGAGCCTTGGGTCCACTTGT
>JBFYTT010000139.1:0-5075 GCA_041300425.1 Roseiflexaceae bacterium | reverse complement strand
GTACATCCCCGGGCGCATCAAATCCGCCATCGATGCGTCGACACCGACATAGTTGCGGTAGGTGCTTTTGGCGTGACGAACGGTAGTTACCAACATGCCCGCTGGCCCGGTAATTACCCGCCCGCATTCGAGCACCACCCGCGGCGGTCGCATCCCACGGGCAAGCAGATGTTCGGTATATGCACGATGTACGCCTGCTCCGATGCGCTCGATGTCGACGGCCTCGTCCTCAGGGCGATACGGGATCCCGATACCACCGCCGAGATTGATGTATTCGAACTCAATCCCCAGGGCATCATGGAGCTCGGCCGCAAGCCCAAACAGCATGTCGGCGGTGGTCACAAAATAATCTGCATTGCGTTCGTTGGAGGCGACCATGGTATGCAATCCAAAGCGCGTCGTGCCGCGCGCTTTGGCAGCGGCATAGCCCTGATGGAGTTGCGCCCGGGTAGCGCCGAATTTTGCTTCTGCCGGGCGGCCAATGATGGTATTGCCTTCACGGTCGGCGCCGGGGTTGTAGCGGAACGATATCAAATCTGGCAAGGCGACATCCTGGTCCAACAACCAGTCGAGATGGCCGATATCGTCGAAGTTAATGCATGCATCGAGTTTGCGGGCAAACCGATACTCGTCGACGGGCGTGTTATTTGAGGTAAACATCACAGCATCGCCACGCAAATCGAGCCGCGCTGCCAGAATTAACTCGGTGAACGAACTACAGTCGAGGCCACACCCCTCGCTGACAACGATGTCGAGGATGGCGGGGGTCGGGGTGGCCTTGACCGCGAAATAATTGCGAAAATCCGGCGCCCACGCAAATGCTGCTTTGAGGCGACGGACCGCCGCACGGATCAGCGCTTCGTCGTAGAGATGAAACGGAGTACGGAACTGCTCGACTGCACGGGAGATATCGTCAGGAGCGATAGGGAGGTGTTTGTGTTGCATGCGCAGATGGTAGCAGAGCATGCGTTGATTGGCAACAGTGTCTGTGCGTCTGTTGAGCAAAAGAACATCCTGTGGATAGTTTCGCTGTCTTGCTCCGGTTGGCGCATGGCGTTGTCGGTGCGCACGCGTGTGTGGTCGAGAGCGGTCTGGCGGGTATGGTTTTCGCATCATGATGCATCTCACACGCCGTATAATAGACCAATCGAACGAAAGAGGACATCATGAGCGTCACACCCCATGCAATCGCCGCAGCGAGTCATCTGGCTGCAGCACGCATCGCACCGCATCTAGCGGTGACTCCATCCCTCCGACTCAGCTGGCTCAGTGCACACTGCGACGCAGATATCTGGGTCAAGCAAGAGTACCTGCAGCACACGGGCTCGTTCAAATTGCGTGGGGCGTTGAATGCGGTCTTTTCGCTGTCGGCCGACACACGGCGCAATGGGGTCGTGTCGGCGTCATCGGGCAATCACGGGGCTGGTGTCGCCTATGCGTGCCAAATCGCAGGCTGCCGCGCGACAATTTTTGTGCCCGAACACGCGTCAACGACCAAAGTCGCCGCGATGCGTCGGCTCGGGGCAGATGTGCGCCATGTCGGTACAGATAGTGTGGTAAGTGAAGCCGCGGCCCGGGCATATGCGACCGAACACGACCTACCCTACGTGTCGCCGTATAACGATCCGGTGATTATGGCTGGACAGGGCACGATGGCGATCGAGATGCTCAAGCAGATCCCCATGCTCTCGACAGTGATTGTGTCGGTTGGTGGTGGTGGACTGATGGCAGGGATTGCATCGGTGGTCAAGGCCTACAATCCAAACATCCGCGTCATCGGTGCACAACCTGTCCAATCTGCAGTGATGATCGAATCGATACGGGCGGGCCACATTATTGACCTCGACAGCGACGATACGCTTTCGGACGGGACTGCCGGCGGCATCGAACCCGATACGTTGACGTTTGCACCCTACCGCCAGCTGGTCGATACGACCATTTTGGTCAGCGAAACACAAATCGCTCGTGCAATGACGACCTATATCGACGCAGAACATCACTTGATCGAAGGAGCTGCGGGCGTCGCCCTCGCGGCGTGCGAGAAGCTCGGATCTGCACTGCGTGGACAGGTCGTCGGTGTGGTCGCCTGCGGCGCAGGGATTGGGATGAATCGCCTCAAAGATGTCTATGCACTGCTCTAGATGGGGAGCGCGCGAAATCCTTTGCCGTATACCGACACCGCCTCACCGACCACCACAAACGCTGTGGCATCTGTCGCGGCAACGAGGTGCGTCAGCACGGGCACTTCGGCACGGGTAATCACACAGAGCAACATGGCGCGTTCGGCACCTGTGTAGGCACCACGGGCTGAGACGACCGTGACCCCGCGGTTCAGTTCACGCATGATTGTCGCGCCGACGTCCACGGGGTTTGCCGTGATGACCCACACTTGGTTCATCCCAGCGCCGATATTGAGCAGTGCGTCGACCGCTTGGGATGCCACAAAGCTCACCAACAGGGCATACATGATTTTTTCGGGGCCAAACAATGCCAACGCAGCCACAAAGACCAGTGCATTCAGGTACAGCGAGCTCCGTCCAGGCGGGACGCCCCAGCGTAGCTCAACCAAGCGCGCTATCATGTCGAACCCACCGCCGCTACTACGAGCCCGAAAAATCAACCCACCACCGATGCCCGCCAATACGCCGCCGTACAAACAGTAGAGCAGCGGGTCGTCGGTCACCGTCGGGACAAATGGCGCCGCATAATCTATCGTCAGCGACATCAGACCGATGGTGTAGAGGGTGCGTAGAGCAAACCGCCAACCACCCAAATAGCGCATTGCGACGAGCAAAATGGGCACATT
The DNA here is from genome assembly GCA_041300425.1 of Roseiflexaceae bacterium. Taxonomy (GTDB): domain Bacteria; phylum Chloroflexota; class Chloroflexia; order Chloroflexales; family Roseiflexaceae; genus UBA965. The sequence goes on along the minus strand of JBFYTT010000139.1, from coordinate 2,269 downwards.
GAAGGCAACCATCAGCACACCCATCGACACCGGGATGGGCAACAAGCTGCTCACCATGAAGGCAATCCCCGTCACGCCGCCAGAGACAACATCATTGGGTATAAGAAACATCCGTGTGGCCAACGCAATCACGACGGCGCCAGTGGTCATCAGCGCTCCATCACGCAAAATGGGCCAGACCACGGCCCAGGCTCGAGTCAGCCAGTTACGCATATGGATGAACTTTCTTTTGTGGCGTTGTGCCGGGAGGTTGGTACTATAATACAGAAAACCACACAGAGGCGCTCATGATTCGCATTCTGCCCCCTGCCATTGCAGCCCAAATAGCCGCTGGAGAAGTCGTCGAACGACCAGCATCGGTCGTCAAAGAACTGGTCGAAAACGCCATCGATGCCGGCGCGAGCGAGATAACCGTCGAACTGCAGGGTGGCGGTGTCCAAGAGCTGGTTATCCGCGACAACGGGTCTGGGATACCCGCAGATCAAATCGAAACGGCGTTCGCGCGCCATGCCACGTCGAAACTCGTGCATGCAGAAGATCTGTTCAACATCGCGACCTTGGGGTTCCGCGGCGAGGCATTACCCTCGATTGCTGCAGTGGCCCAGGTCAGCTGTACCAGTCGCCATCGAGATGCAGCCAATGGCGTCGAACTGCGCATCGCCGGCAGCGAAATCCAAGACAAGCGCACGGTCGGCGCACCGGTGGGCACGACATTCGTGATACGCAATTTGTTCTACAACTTGCCGGTGCGGCGCCAGTTCCTACGTTCTGCTGGCGCTGAGGCTGCTGCCATCGCTGCGGTCATCACCCATTATGCCTTGGCATATCCCGCTATTCGGTTCAAACTATTGGTTGATCACAAACCGCGTGTCCAAACCGACGGCAGCGGAGATTTGCGTGCAGTCGCCGTCGCGGTCTATGGGGTCGATGTTGTCAACCATTTGCTGCCGATTGCCTACGATGCCGGCAGCGGGCCATACCAGATCGGTCTGCACGGCTATGTATCGGACGCCACCGCACACCGCAACACGCGTGAAGCGATGCACATCAGTGTCAATGGTCGCACGATTGCTGCCCGCGGTGCCATTGCGGGGATGTTTGATGATGCATACCATACGGTCTTGATGAAAGGCCGGTTCCCGATTGTGATGGTGGCATTGACCGTTGATCCGAGTACGGTCGACGTCAATGTGCACCCCGCCAAGACCGAAGTCAAGTTCCGCGACCCCGACTATGTCCGGAGCCACGTCGCCGATGCCATTCGGACCGTCATCCAGGCGACGCCGGCAGTCCAGGGCTGGTCCGTGGCCATCCCAAACACCGATCAAACAGCTCCCGATGCACCGCAACCATCGACCCGCGAACAACGACTGAACTACTTGACTGATCTCGATCGGACGGGTGGCGCAGCCCCGCGCACCGGCGGGAGCGGGTATCGACCGAGCCCGCGCGGGCGCGACGACGACTTGTTCCCCGAACCCACTGTCCCCCCGGCGCAACAGTCGTTTCAGCCCTACCAGCGCAATCCCGTCGATATCCAGGCAGCGGGTCAAGCCCTCGCCACCGTCGCGGCCCAAACCCGCGAGGCGCTGCACGGTCCGCTCCCTGAATTACACATCATCGGTCAGCTGGCGGGGTTGTACATCCTCTGTGAATCACCGAGTCACGAGCTGTACATCATTGACCAGCACGCCGCGCACGAACGCATCAACTACGAACGCCTGCTGACCCAACATGCCAACGGCAAAATCGAAGTACAACCGTTGTTGATCCCCCACCGGATCGCCATGGTGCCACAGGATGCATTATTGCTCATCCAACATCGCGATGTCCTGTTGCAGTGGGGATTCCGCATCGGTGAAGACGGCAATGATATCGTGGTGCAAGCGATTCCCGCCACCGTCGCACCCATCAAAACCGAAGCAGCGCTCCTCCACATCGCCGCAGCTCTGCGGGATGCCGGCGGCACACTCCCCAGTGACTGGCGTGAACAGATGCTGATTACCCTCGCCTGCCATACATCCATCCGGGCGGGGCAGCGGTTGTCACTCGCCGAACAGCAGGCACTGCTCACGCAGATGCAGCAATGCACTAATCCGCGCACCTGCCCCCACGGCAGACCAACCATCGTCAGCATGCGCTTGGATTTGTTTGCACGGCAGTTCGGTCGGATTACGTGACCCATTTCTCGCCCGCTGTGCTCGTCAGCGCGGTGTTTGTATTTTCTCGTTTGAAAGGGACTCCCATGAGTAACGCTGCCCTGCAGTAT
>JBFYTT010000413.1:0-3040 GCA_041300425.1 Roseiflexaceae bacterium | reverse complement strand
GCCCATGACTCACCCGCGCCCCCAGGATCGCCAGCGCTGCTGCTGCCATGGCTGGCGCGGCTTTGCCGACCGCCAAGACGATGACCCGGGCAGGGGTGAGTGCTTCGTCTGCTACCCAGACCGTTGTACCGCTGGCCCGGAGCACCCGCCGGATCTGCACCCCGGGGTCGGCGGCTACCGTCGCTGCCGCCAAAATCTGCGCCATGGCCGCTCCAGCCGGATGCTGTGCACCACTGTTTGTTCTATAAGCTGCGAGGTTCACGCCGACTGCCGCCGCGGCCACCAGGCCAGACTAGCGATGAGCCCAACGAAGCCCCAAATCACCAGCTGGACGGGCCAGATCGGGGCCGACGCAGGCACGGACAGGTACGACCACCAGACATCATAGAACCCCGTGCGCGAGTCGCTGGCCCAGATGCGCATCGCATTGGGTCCAACCGGCATCTGCGAGGGCGGGGTCGGATTGGCCAGCACCGGCATGGGCACGCCGTTTGCGGTCACGGTCAACTGCTGCACCAACACTCCCAGCTGTGGGTACCAATCGTGTTGGGGCAGATCGGCGACCTGCACGCCGGCCGTCTGCAGGGTCACGCGCTGTGTCCTGCCGGAGAGGAGCAGGGCGATGCTCCGTGGTGGGCAACTCGCCACCGCGCTGAGGAGCTGTCCATCAAGGCTGATGCTGACCGGCGTTGCCTGCTCGGGTGTCAGACAGGTGTGGATGCTGGTGCGCAATAGCCGCGTTCCCTCAACGGCAGGGCGGATGGTGATATGCGCCGTGGGCGCACTAAAGCGGGGGAACTGTGCACCCGCGGTGCGATCCCCTTCGCTGTAGCTGAACCCGTCGAGGGTCACTCCGGGTGCAGTCGCAATCTGCCAATCACGTGCGAGTTGCGTAGCGAGCATGCGCCAGTGTGCAACAACGGGAGATGCAGCAGGGGTATGAAAGCGGGTTTGTTCGTCGCGACTATCGATGATGTAGGCGTTCAGATTGATCCCTCGACCAGCGATTTGGACTAGCAGGGTCAGCACAATCAGCGGCCCATATACCGCCCAGCGGATGCGCCGGGGTTGGTCTGCGAGCCAGGCATACACGGCACCCAGCGGCAACACCATGAACGGCAGACAGAGCACCAGATAGCGCGGCCCCCAGGCCCCGTCGCCGTGCCAAAATACCACATTGGTATGGATCAAAATGACCGCGCCGCTGATGGCCAAAGGCGCCAGACTCCAGCGCAGGTCGTGGCGCAACAGTGCGATGCCGACCGGCCACAGCACCAGGAGCGGCGCATACAAAAAGATGCTCTTTCCACTACTGAAAAACTGCCCCAAAATCCCCGTGCCTATCATCCCCCAATCGAACACAAAACTGCTCTGATTGGCGTTGTAGCCCGAGCTCAACAATCCGCCACGGGCGAGAAGGTTGTATACGAGGAAAACCACCAGCGCGACGGTCGCACCCGCACCCCAGCGCAGGAGGGTCTGCCAGTCGCGCCGTTGCAGACAACTCAGACCCACACAGACTGCAATGACGGCAACGGCGGGTGCGACGGCGACTTTGGCCAAAATCGCCGGCAAACAGGCGAATCCACTCAAGACGATGATGCGTGGCGACAACCGAGTTTCGGCCGATATCAAAACCGGTAGGGCGGCACACAGCAGCCACAGCGATGCATCGGGTTCAGAAAAAAAGCTACTGGCGTACGACAGCGCAGGGGTTCCGACGATATAGGTGACGGCGATTGCGACGCCAATGGATGGTCGTTGCAAGCGCTGACTCACCAACCACCCGAGGAGCGTGCCGACAGCGGCGACGATGGCGGCATTGCCCCAGGTTGCGGGGATGCGCAGGAGCCACGCCTGCATTTCGGACGGACCGACCGCGCTCAAGATCGCCCCCATGGGCAGGGTGAACAGTGCAATCAGGGACTGCATGGGCCCGTAGACGCTGAGGATGGGGCGTTCGGCCACCACGCTGCGCCTGTGGGACGCCATCCGTGCCGTGTTCGACCCGAGCGTGGTGGCGAACATCTTTTCTTCGTCGCTGGCATAGAAGTGGCCACTACCAGTCGCAATGAGCAGGGCAGTAGAAAGCCAAAAAACGATGCGGGCGGGATATCTCGTGAGTGATACAAAGCGATGCACGCGCTGCCTCTTGTCTGTGGTGTGGCACCATTATACAATCCGACCTTTGGTGGCGCGGCGAGTATAATGACGGCATTGTACGAACGAAAGAGAGACAAACTGTGCCACACCAACTCCGCGAGCGATTTTTGCGCTATGTCAAAATCTATACCACCAGCGACCCGTATTCCAAAACCTACCCATCGACCGAGCGCCAGTGGGATTTGTTGCGCCTGCTCAAGACCGAGCTGACCGAACTGGGCGCGCAGGATGTGGTCATTACCGAACACGGCTACGTCATGGCGACCATCCCCGCGACCCCGGGGCTCGAGCACAAGCCGGTCGTGGCGTTCCTCGCGCATGTCGATACGGCGCCGGATTATAGCGGCGAAAACGTCAAGCCTATCGTGCATGCCAACTACGACGGTCGGACCATTGTATTGCCTGATGACCCGCGCCAGGTGATTGATCCGAGCAATCCGATGTACGCCGACATCCTCACCGCAGTAGGCAAAGACCTGATAACCGCGTCGGGCTTGACTTTGCTCGGTGCCGACGACAAAGCCGGGATAGCCATCATCATGACGGCAGCTGCACGGTTGCTGAGCGACAAAACCATCGGCCACGGGCCGATCCGGATCTGCTTTAACCCCGACGAAGAAATAGGCCATGGCGTCGATCATCTCGACATCGCGCAACTGGGCGCTGTCGCCGCCTATACGTTTGACGGTGGTGCAGTGGGCGAAGTCAGCTGGGAGACCTTCTCGGCGGACGGTGCTGTCGTCGAAATAACCGGCGTCTCGACGCACCCGGGCACTGCCCATGCCTACGGGATGGTCAACGCCGTGCATTTGGCCGGCAAGTTGCTGGGCATGTTGCCGCGCGAGTTCGCCGCACCCGAGAGCACGACGGGGCGTGT
>JBFYTT010000128.1:0-2763 GCA_041300425.1 Roseiflexaceae bacterium | reverse complement strand
GGCGAGAGCCATGCGATCAACGTAACTGCCGCCCCAGTTGCCATTGCAAATGGAACCACCGGGGTAATAATCATGTTTGCCAGCAACGACCAGGGAGACGGGGCCCCCAGTCGACAAATCATAATGGGCAAGGTGGGGATTTGTGCGGCGATCGTCGCAGCGAGCCCTTCGCGCGCCCATGCAAGTTGTTTCGCAGCCAGTGGCGTTCGCTCGAGAACGGCTTCAACCCTGCTCCCAAAGCCGATTAGACCAATGGTCGCACATGTGCTCAGTTGAAATCCCAAATCCCAGAGCGTCATGGGGTCGCCTGCACTCATGAACCACACCGCGACAGCAATAATGTTCCACATGTCGCGCGGTCGGTCGAGCCATTTGCCGATGACAATGACCGCGCCCATGTACCCCGCTCGCACCACCGCTGCTGATGCACCCGTAAAAATCACATAGACCCCGATTACCACCAGAGGCACAATCAGCGACCAAAGACCACGTAACCGACCGAACTGGAGCAGCATTTGACACAGTGCAGCGACGATAGTGATGTTCCATCCCGAAATAACCAAGATGTGCGATGTCCCACTCATCCGGAACGCCTGGGCTACCGGTTCGCTTACATCGCCACCCACACCAAGGAGCATCCCTACAACCACACTGGCAATCGGCTCACGAAAGACTGCTTGGATGTTGCGTTGCGTTGCCAGTCGTATGCGCTCACACTGCACGAGCCAGCCGTCTGTAGCGGCAACGACCAGAGGTTCCTTCAGAATCAACGTCCCAATGACGTGGCGTTTGCGCAATCCCGCTTCATACGCGCTCCGTTCAATGTCGAAGGGTCGCACCACGCCTGACAGGTCAAGCTGCATACCGCGTAGCAACAATGGTTCGGGCGGGAGCTCAACAAGATATCCATAGCCAGTAGCGCTACGGACAAGCACGCGCTGTTCGCGCCAGTTGGCACGCACTTCGCTTACCCAAACGGACTCACTGCGCAGTGCTGCAGGGACAGGTTCGGGCATCCATTGGTACCATGACATGCGGCATGCACCCAACAGACAAGCGACCAATAGCCAATGCTCGCGGTGATGTCGCGGGCGTAATACAATCCATACGCCGACAAGTACCGCAATGAGCCCTGTCGCATGCCCATGCCAATCTTGTGCCACTATCCCTACCATCCACGCAACGACCGTTACCCATACTGTCTTCATCGTGCACCTCGTTGCAAGTACTACCGTCAACGGTGCCAAAAAAGGTACGGGTATGTATTTTTCGGTTTTCGGTTCGTCTCAGGTCAGTTCTACGCACTGTGAATCACCGCTCGCACCAACCTAGATACTCCGCTGTAGTGCACGGAGAAACAACTGCCCTTGGTTGGTCAGGTACAGCGAGGTTGTGCAAAGCATTCAGTTATCACCACAATTGCAGGGGTCGGTCAATTGAGTAATCAAAAATTAGTTTCAACGCTGGGAACGCATTGATTTAGGTTGCTGGGGCGTCTATTTCTGTATTGGTATACGCATTGCAAACCCATACGACGCGTTCGACGGCGAGATGGATTGGGTCACTGTAATGCGTGCCATTCCACAGTGCATCGACCGCAACACTCCCGTTATCGGCCATCTGCAATTGCACTATGCAGCGCGGGATCGGGATGGGAGCATCGGTCAGTCCCAATGCACCGAGGGTGACTGCACTCGTTAGGATAGGCCGGCGAAAAACTTCAATCTGTGTTTCGTCCATGGTAACGCGCCACCGGAGCGCGTCGGGGCGATTCCGCAGAACGCGATCGATTTTTTGAAACAGATGATGAATTGCCATTACTTCGGTTCCGGCGCCATGCAGATCAGCATAATCAGCGGTTCGCTGCCCGTGTTGACCACCGCATGGAGCGTGTCTGCTGGGGCTACGATAATCGAACCTGCGTTGCAAACGGTAGCAGTTGTCCCAATGGTGAATTCCCCGCTGCCTGATTGAACGAAGTACATCTTGTCATGACCACGATGCATGTGTGCGGGTTGCGATTGCCCGGCTGCAAGGCAGTCAACGCCAATAAGCATGTGTTCGCTCTGGTAGATTGTCCCTTTGTACCACCGCTCAGCCGTCAGACGGACATGATCATCAATGTGGCTCACCATGGTGTTCTCCGTTTCACTACAAAATATCCACCGTTGCGTCGCAACGGTGGATATTCGTTCATGGTGGAGCAATAGGGATTCGAACCCTAGACCTCCTGCGTGCAAAGCAGGCGCTCTACCAACTGAGCTATTGCCCCATGAGTTGCGTGGTGGGCGTAGGTGGACTCGAACCACCGACCTCGATCTTATCAGGATCGCGCTCTAACCAGCTGAGCTATACGCCCGTGTCATCACAACGAATGAGAGTATAGCATGCGCATTTGTACCGTGTCAAATCGAGATGAGAATTCCTCGCTTCAGCCATACCGAGAGCGGTGCGACGATTGGTATAATGCGTACATGGACACAACGCTACTGACACACATACCAAGACAGTTTATCGGCATCGTCGCGCTGATTGCTGCACTCCTTACCCCGCTCACCCTGATCCCGAGTACCGCCCAAGACCGCCCAGAACCGATTCGTATCGGACAAAGTGCCCAAGGGCGTTCCATCGACGCCTATCGATTTGGGACCGGAACGCGGAAATTTGTTGTTGTGGGTGCAACCCACGGTGCCCCCGAACGCAATACCCAACAACTCAGTTGGATGCTCATCGACTGGTATCGCAACCACCCCGAAGAGATCC
>JBFYTT010000351.1:0-5095 GCA_041300425.1 Roseiflexaceae bacterium | reverse complement strand
ACCCATGTGGGTAGCAGACGGCGACATACTCTCACCGCCCGAAGTCATCGAGGCATTGACCAATCGAGCCCAACACGGCGTATTTGGGTATGCAGGCGAACCTGCGGAACTCAAAGCTCTTTTAGTAGAGCGTATGCAACGTCTCTATAATTGGACCATCAAGCCCGAGGACATCGTGTATGTTCCTGGCGTTGTGACGGGGTTCAACATTGCGGCCCGGGCAGCCGGCAAAGCAGGAGATGGGATTTTGGTGCAGACACCAAATTACCCACCCATCCTCAACGCAGCAACCAACCACGACATGGTAACGCAAACGGCTGAGCTCAAACTGGTCCACAGCGGCAACATTATCAACTACGAATACGATGATGCGGCGTTTCTGGGTGCTATCGACGAGCGTACCAAGATTTTCATCCTGTGCCACCCCCATAACCCGACGGGTCGGTTGATGAGTCGGGCAGAGCTCGAGCGAATGGCCACGGTCTGTGTCGAGAAGGGCATCGTGATTTGTTCAGACGAAATCCACTGTGACTTGATCATGGATGGCCGTGAACACATTCCTACCGCTGCGTTGTCGCACGAAATCGCGATGAACACCATTACGTTGATGGCCCCGAGCAAGACGTTCAACATTCCCGGGTTGGGGTTCAGTTTTGCGATTATCCAAAATCCGGAGTTGCGCACAAAGTACATCAAAGCGCAGGCCGGGATAGTGCCGCATGCAGGCATCTTTGGGTATGTCGGTGCGCTGGCTGCATACAAACATGGCGATGCATGGTTGCAAGCATCAAACGAGTATTACGCAGCAAATCGAGATTTTGCCGTTGATTACATCAAAAAGTACATGCCACAACTCAGCATCACCAATCCGGAGTCGACGTACCTGGCTTGGGTTGATTGCAGTAAAGCTGGCATCGAAGGCAGCCCCAAGGAGTACTTCCAAAAATTCGGCGTTGCCCTCGGCGATGGCAAAAACTTCGGCGCCCACACCGCCAATTTTGTGCGTATCACGATGGCGTGCCCACGCAAACTGTTGGCTGATGGTCTCGATATGATGCGGCAAGCACTCGAGCCGTTGTCGTAAGTCACATTGGCACATTGGTTCAGGACGGAGGTATTCGTACGAATACCTCCGTTTTTGTATGCTGACACGTACCCATCGAAAGATACCTGCAATTGGGGAGATACACATGCCCTCAATCTGAGCGTCCATCGACTCGGTTCCGCAATTGAACCGTCCGCTGTACCGCGTCCGTCTTTTGTCGTACTGGTTGTTGTACATGTCCATCACTGCCCGGTGGGTAGCAACCCGGCTGAACTCTGTGTGTTTTGTGCGTTCATGCATGCGTATTGCCGGTCTTGTAGATACCGTAAAATACCGTATACTACCTACTATCTACGGTAATAGGGGACAACATATGCCGAACAGATTCGAAACTGCACTTCCCCGTCGCGACTCCGATAGTCTCAAATGGAATCTGTACGACGCTGGTGTCACCCCGCTCTGGATTGCCGAAGCCGATGTACGCCCGCCGCAAGCAGTCATTGATGCGCTTGCTGCGCGTGTCGAACACGGAGTGTTTGGGTATACCGCTGCGCTTGGGCATTTGTCTGCGCCGGGCGGTACGTGGGAGTACCCTGAAATAGCAACGGTTATCTGCGCGCGCATGAAGCGGCTGTACGATTGGGATGTCTCTCCAGACCAGCTCGTCTATTTGCCAGGGGTTGTGCCTGGATTCAATCTCGCCTGCAAAATTGCCGGTGCGCCAGGTGATGCGGTGCTGATGCACGCACCGTGCTATGGGCCAATCACCAAAGCCCCACTAAACCAAGGCCGCAGAGCAACGTATGCCACATTGCGCACCGAGATGACAGCCGACGGCTATGCGTATCACGCGCATGACCAGAACGCTTTTGATGCAGCGATCGATCCCGACACACGCTTGTTTTTGCTGTGTAACCCACACAATCCAACGGGTCGCACATTGACTCGTACAGAGTTGACCGAGATTGGTGAGAGTTGCATCGCCCATGACATGCTGATATGCTCTGACGAAATCCATGCTGAGTTGGTGCTGAGCGGATCGACACACATCCCGATTGCAACGCTGTCGCCCGAGATCGCTGCGCGCACCATCACGTTGATAAGCCCGAGTAAGGCGTTCAATATCCCCGGATTGGGGTTTGCGGTAGCGGTTATCCAAAATCCTGCACTGCGGGCACAGTACATGCAGGCAATGCAGGGTCTCGTCGCGAGTCCACAGGTATTTGGCTATGTCGGTGCATTGGCAGCGTATCAACACGGTGATGAATGGCTCGCAGCGGCGCAGCAGTTTTATACTGATAATCGCGATTTCGTTGCGTCGATATTGCGTACCCATGCACCGCAACTGGTGCTGAATCGTCCCGAGGCAACATATCTGCATTGGATTGATTGTCGGGAGGCAGAATTACCTACGAATCCGAAAGAATATTTTCTCAACCATGCAGGGGTCGCGCTGGCAGATGGGAGTGGATTTGGACCTGCCGGTGATGGGTACGTCCGGTTAACATTCGCGACCCAACGCGCAATCCTCGAGCCTGCGGTGTATAAATTAATCGAGTCACTCCGTCCATTTAGCTAAAAAAGCCGTGTTTTTGTTATGAAAATCAGATGACTTTTGTATTTGACAGAGATGAAGAACACATTATACTGAGATTAGTTTTGCACGATGCACTGTCGCATCAATCATGTTCGCCCAGGTCAAGGTCGACACACGTCGGCCTTTTTATATTTTCTGGGAAGTTCTGCCATTCGAAGGTAAGAGGAGACGCATGAAGCAGCAGATGGACAACGGCCTCAAAACGCGCGTACTGATTTTGGTAGTGGCAATGCTGTCACTCATTATCAGCGCCTGTGGAGCCCAGCCTAGTGCCCCAGCAGAAGCAACAACCGCTCCCGTTGAAGCAACGGTCGCCCCCGAGGAGCCAGGCCAAGCCCCGGCAGAACCAACCAGTGCCCCTGTAGCTGATGAAAAGTTTGTATTTGGTATGGTCTTGGTCGGCCCCATTAATGATGGCGGCTGGAGCCAAGCACATTACGATGCTGCAAAATATGTCGAAGCAAACACCCCAAATAGCGAATTCGTGTATGTCGACAAAGTCAACCCTGCTGACCGACCAAACATCAAGGTAGAGCAGGTTGTCGATGAGCTTGTTGCTAAGGGCGCCAAGTTGGTCATCACGAATTCAGATGACTTCAAGGACGGCACGCGTGAAGCCGCCAAGGCCCACCCTGATGTGACATTCATCCACATCTCGGGCGATGACGTCTTGACGGGCAAAGCACCAGCAAATCTCGGCAACGAGATGGCTCGTATGGAATATGGCAAGATGATTGCTGGGTGTGCCGCTGCGCTGCAGAGCGCCGATGGCAAGATTGCCTTCGTTGGACCACTCATCAACGACGAGACCCGCCGTTTGGCCGACTCGGCATACCTCGGCGCCAAGCACTGCTGGACCGAGGTGCGCGGTGCTGATGCAGCCGCACTCAAGTTCAACGTAACATGGATCGGCTTCTGGTTCAATATCCCCGGCGTTACCCTTGACCCAACCAAGGTTGTCAACGATGCATTCACCGAAGGCTACGACATCGTGATTTCGGGTATTGATACCCCTGAAGCCATCGTCGAAGCCGGCAAAGCACGGGCTGCCGGCAAGAACGTCTATGCGGTGCCATACGACTTCAAAGAAGCATGTGCTAAGGGTGAAGCAGCCTGTCTCGGCGTTCCGTTCTTCAACTGGGTCCCAACCTACACGAAGTTGATTGCTGACGTCAAAGGCGGTACCTGGAAGCAAGAATGGAACTGGTCATCACCAGATTGGTCAGACATCAACAACATCGAGACCAGCACCATTGGCTTTGCCAAAGGCGCAGCCCTCACCCCCGAGAACGCCACGAAGCTTGACGCCTTCATTGCCGAACTCGCCGGTGGATTGAACCTCTGGACAGGTCCGATTAATCTCCAGGATGGCACCCCATTGCTGGCAGATGGAGTTGTCGCCGATGACAAGCAGGTGTGGTACATGCCACAATTGCTCGAGGGCATGGAAGGCCAAAGCGCGAGCAAGTAATTGCAGCGCACGACCAGGCTCCGCTACGGAGCCTGGTCTTTTTGTTACAATGGTCAAGAATCAGTGCCCCGATAAAGGAGTTCGAATGCACATCAGCATTCGTCATCTCCGCAAAACCTTCGGTCCGGTTGTTGCAAGCAACGACATTTCGGTCGATTTTGCGGCTGGTCAGATCCATGGGATTCTCGGCGAGAACGGTGCAGGCAAGAGCACGCTGATGAAAATATTGGCGGGGATGTACACCGCTGACAGTGGTGCCATCGCCATCGATGGGAGACCTGTGATTCTCGGTGCACCGATTCGGGCACTGCAGGCTGGGATTGGGATGGTCGGGCAAGACCCCCTCGATATCCCGGTCTTTACCATTCTCGAGAACATTTCTGCGGGGATTCGTCTGCCTGGCCAGACACCAGTGGCTGATGCGTTTGTTCATTGGAATTCGGTCCTCGGGTTCGAACTCGATCCGCGCACACACATCAGTCAGCTCACTGTCGGTCAACGGCAGCAAGTAGAGATAATCAGACTGCTGATTACTGGTTCGCAGTTGTTCATCCTCGATGAGCCAACGACGGGTATCACTGCCGCACAAATCGACGCGCTCTTTGGGGCATTGCGCACCATCGCCAACGCTGGCAAAACGGTCCTTTTTGTCACCCACAAACTCGATGAAGTGGCAGCATTGTGTGACACGGTTACCGTACTGCGAGGCGGGATTTTGGTCGGCGATCAAGCACAGATGCCTGTCCCCAAAGAACAGATATTGCTTGCCATGTTTGGCGAACGCAATGCGCAGATTACCACCCAGAGTGGGCATCATCACCCCAATGGTGTCGTTTGGTCGCTCAGCGACGTCATCATGCATGACGCACAAATACGATTGGGTCCCATCACGACGACCATTGCGGCGGGTCAAATTATTGGGTTAGCCGGACTCGAGGGCTCTGGTCAGACCCTCTTCTTGCAACACTTGGCAGGGATGCTG
>JBFYTT010000350.1:0-3239 GCA_041300425.1 Roseiflexaceae bacterium | reverse complement strand
GTGCAGCGTGGTTTTTCTGCGGGCGAGTACCCCGCTTCGCGGGGCATGACGACCTCGCTCCTGCCACTCCGTCATGGCATGCCGACACCACGACCTTGAATTCAAAACGATGCTCTCTGTCAGCGTGCCATCTTCAGCTGGTAGCTTTTTTTTGAGCGGGGCTTATTGCAATAAGCCCCGCCCAGCGCATGATGGCGTGCAGCGTGGTTTTTCTGCGGGCGAGTACCCCGCTTCGCGGGGCATGACGACCTCGCCCCTGCCACACCGTCATGGCATGCCGACTCGACGACCATGTAATCAACGCATTGAGCTCTGTCGGCGTGCCATCTTCATCTGGTAGCAATTTTTTGAGCGGGGCTTATTGAAATAAGCCCCGCCCTACGTTCATTGGCGTGCAATCTTCTTATCAACGCATTCGTTCAATGGTACGATTAACGCATGACACTCTAACGCTCAATAATACTTTTGACGCATCGCCCATCCTATCAATCAACCGTGACGGTGCGCTGCATTCGTACATCGTGCTGTGGTTTTGAAGTTACAACACCAGGAGTGACTATGGCACTCAATGTGCGTCACATACGAGAGACACTGGCAACCCTCGAAGTCGCGTTGCACGCGGTAGAACGCACAGCGAAAGACGATGCACTCTATGACGTCTTCCGCCTCGCAGTAATCAAGAGCTTCGAACTCACCATTGAACTCATCGCAAAACTCTTGCGCAAATCACTCCGTGCCTACGGCGGTGCGTCACGTAGTGTCGATACGCTCTCGTTCAATGAGACAATTCGCTTTGCTGGTCAGACCGGCATGCTCGACGTCGATGCCGTTGCCCGCTGGTTAATCTATCGAGCAAACCGGAACAGCACTGCACACGATTATGGCGAAGACTTCGTCACACAGACAGTGACCCTCCTACCAGCCTACCTTCGTGATGCGCACGCACTCCTCGACAACATTGAACATGGTGGTAATGATGACGCTGCTGACGCTTGAATTCCCCTCCCAATATCTCCCTGCGTTGGTTGCCATGTGCCAACTCCATGTGCCACAAGCGACGGTGTGGGCTTACGGCTCTCGGGTGACGGGCACTCCGGGACCGATGAGTGACCTCGATTTGGTCGTGCGGCATCATATCGACCCACAACACGTCGTCGCCGGAGTGCCGCTCCTTGCACAAGCGCTTTCGGACAGTCTTATTCCGATACCCATTGATGTGCACCAGTGGGCAACCTTGCCAGCAGATTTTCAGAATCAGATTCTCCAAGGATATGTTGTACTGATTCCGTAGTACGTCCTTACAAAAGATTACTCAGCACGTGACAAACTCTTTTACCATCCCAGCAGTATCACACCTCGTTTCTTTTTCGCAACTCAGGCCCACACCTGCACCCACGCTCCTCCCGTACAATAGTACCGAACACGATTGCACCGAGGAGTCTGCAATGACGCACCCCCGCCTGCTTTACCTCATCAATGGTCCAACCTACGCGCCGCTCTCCAAACTCGACACCCGTTTCGAGGATTGGGGGCTGCAGGTAGAGCGTTTTTGGGCGTACTCCAATGAATTCCCGACCAGCCTCAACGGCTACGCCGGTATAGTCATCGCAGGCAGCCCGCACGGCGCCTACGAAGACATCCCGTGGATCCATCGCGAGCACGAGCTCATCCAAGACGCAGCCGCACGCGGCATCCCCATGCTCGGAATCTGCTTCGGGAGCCAGATTTTGGCCTCTGCACTGTGCGGCCGCAATCAAGTATTTCGCCGCAGTAGCTGCGAAATAGGCTACATCCCCCACATCGTCCACCCCGCTGCCCACACCGACCCCATCGCCAGCGAGCTGGCCGACGGAGTGACGATGTTTACCTGGCACAACGACGAGGTCAAAGCGAACCATCCCGATATGACGATTTTGGCCAGCACACCGCTCTGCCCCAATCAGGTGTGGCGCTGGCGCGATCAACCTGTCTGGGGGATCCAAGGCCACCTCGAGATCCCCCTCGCACTTGCACCAGCATGGATCGAAGACTGCCGCGACGTGATGGTCAACGACGGCGCCGATGTCGATGCACTCATCGCCTCGGCCGTCGATCAGACGCCGGCCCAGAGCATGCTGCGCCGTTTTGCAACCTACATCCAACAGCCGATTGCAACGAGGTAACTGCACCATGGCACAACCCAATTACTGGTTCGCACCGACCGAGTACCACGCCCGCGTGGCCCGGGTACAGGCAGAGCTCCGTGCCAAAGGGCTCGATGCCCTGATTGCCTTCCAACCCGAAAGTGTGACGTATTTGACGGGGTTTTTTACCCGTGCGTATAGCAGCTTCCAGTTCGCCATTATCCCCGCCAATGGCGCACCGACCATGTTCTGCCGCGATGTCGAGGAGTACTACCTCGACAGCACCTGTGTCTACCCCGACCGGGCCTTGTGGAACGACAGCCAAGATACGACCGCCGTCGCCGCCGATATCATCCGTGCTCGCCTTGGCGCAACGGCCAAGGTCGGGGCAGAGCTCGGTAGTTGGACGGTGTCGGTCGCCCGCTACGAAAAACTCACGTCCCTCCTGCCCGGCATCGTCTGGACCAACGAGCAGGCTCTGGTCGAGCGCATGCGGCTGATCAAAACTCCGGCCGAAATCGCCTACCAACGCCGTGCCGGCACCGCATCCGAAGCCGGTATGCAGGCCGCCATCGACAGCGCTAAAGCCAGTGCAACCGAGCGCGACATGGCCGCGGCCATCTGCGATGCGATGATCCGCGCGGGCAGTGATTTGGCTGGCCCGGGCGTGATGGCATCGGGCGAGCGCGCCTACCATCTGCACGGCTACTACACCGACCGCGTGCTCGAACACGGTGACATCATCCAAATCGAGACAACGCCCAATGTGCGCCACTACCACGCCCGCTTCATGCGGCCGATCCGAGTAGGGCATGCCAGCGACGAGGACTTTCGGATCGTCGAACAACTCACCGCAATCCAAGATGCTGCCCTGGCGAGCATCAAACCCGGCGTCGCGGCCACCGTCCCCGACCACATCTATCGCGACGGGGTCTTGTCGGCTGGCCTGCGCGACACCTACACCAACAAAACGATGTACTCGGTGGGTTTTATGCTGCTGCCCGTCAGCGGCGAAAACCTCGAAGCATCGCCCGTCGCCGATTGGTCGTTTGAAGTCGGCATGACACTCCATACCTACGTGCTTGCCAAGGGCTTCGGCATGTCCGAGACGATTGC
>JBFYTT010000312.1:0-2570 GCA_041300425.1 Roseiflexaceae bacterium | reverse complement strand
GCTTTGCCCCAGTCAACCACAAAATTCTACATATATCGTCATATTTGGCTATACAAATGATGTACATAGCGGCTTTTTGGACCAATCTGTAGTATCTACTTCTTATTTTCGCTCGATCGTCGCACACCACTGTCGATCACCCAGTCGAAGCGGTGGATTTCGCATTGTATTCGGTTGTGAGTATCGTCTCTGTACTACAAAATAGTACGCATTCGATACTACATTTCGGTCGCATGTGGTGAGTATGTAGCGTTCATACGGCAAACCAACCGTGCTTCCTCATATTTCTCATCGTAATCTCATGAAAGCATTCTGAGGAATCTTTTCTCCCGTTAAAGTGCTGAAACACTATACAACTAGGGCAGATTAGGGTGTTTTTATTTGTGCAAGCTCCGTGCAAACTATTGCAAAAGACTCGGAACAAGCCGTCGGTCTCAAGTCAGAGCAGACCGATAGCTGTTGACTTGACACATAGATTAGGATAGTCATAGACAAACACCACGCAAACACTCGGCAGAACGTATGGTGCCGCATGGACAGACACCTTGGTGAACGGGGTCAATGATGATCGACAAAATACGACATTTACTCGCCTTCTCAGACACACCACGCTACAACATCAAAGCCGTTGTGCAACAGACCCAAGTCAACGTATCGACGCTGCGTGCCTGGGAGCAACGCTACGGTGTTCCACAGCCCAAGCGTACCGATCATGGGCATCGGCTCTACTCACAACGTGATATCGAGATTATCAAGTGGCTCAAGCTGGCGACAGAGGATGGAATTTCGATTAGTCAAGCAGTCGTCATGCTCCAAGAAGACCCCGAAGAAGCGCCGCGTGCCGATGTTCTCATTGAATCCAAGGCACCCCGCACGACGATCACCGATGCCGGTTGGCCCGATCTCCGTGCGCAGCTGTTCGAAGCACTTGTCAACTCTAATTTGCGTCAAGCGAATGTATTGTTGAGCACCGCGATATCATTGTTCCCCGTAGAGTCGTTGGTGTATGACGTTATTCTGCCTATCATGCACGATTTCTCAAAGCGCTGGGTCGATGGCTCCGGCTGTATGGCTGTAGAGCAAGTCGCCGTGCAGATTATTCGACAACGACTCACCAGTCTCTTGCAAATCCATGCTCCCTATGCACATGGTCCGCGGATGTTGATTGCGGCAACGCAAGGCGAACAGCACGATATCGGACCACTTGTGTATGCGTTGATGATGGAGCAAGAGGGGTGGGAAGTCATCTTCATGGGACCAAGTCTCGGCATGTCTGGTCTTGCCGATTTCTTGGTGCGTATGTCGCCAGCGGTTGTTGTGTTGTCCGCGAGCATGGTCGAAAACGTCGCATCCGTCCAGCAAGTCGGCCAAATGATCACCGGGTTGCACCACCATGGCGTGCATTTCGGGTATGCAGGGCGGGCATTTGCACAGAACCCCGAGTTGTGCCTACGCATGCCGGGTACGTATATGGGAGACGACTTCCGAGCTGCGATACAAACTGCGCAACAACTCAGTGAAGAATTTGGTCTGTCTGGTTTGCAGGCAAATGGGATGCGGTCGCGCGAAGGGACTGCGAGTCGGACACGACTCGGTTTGTAGTCATCCGACTACCAGGAGGGTTCATGCGTGCTTTAGAAGGTTGGCTCAATAGCAGTGGCAATCGGGTGGCGGCCGAGCTCGATGAACGCGGCGAACAAATATGCAAGCTGGTCACAGAGCAGCTCAGAGCGTCATACAAGACGATATGCGTGGACCCCCAAAATCCCGAGAATGATGAAATGCGTCTGAACGCATATACCGAATCGCCCCGCCGTATGCATCGCATCGTACAAGTCGCTTTGCGCTTGCGGGCGGTCGAAGTCATCGAACGCGAGTGCATTTGGACCCTGCAACTCCTGCCACGATATGGTGTCGTGCGGCAAAACATGCATGCGATGGTGCGCTGGTACTTTGAGGCTGCACGGACCTTGAGCAATATCGATTCTGCTGATCGACGATCGCTCGATATCATCGAGGGCCTCTTTTTAAAGGCATTATCTGGTCCCATTCCCACCAAGTAACACCCGTTCCGATCACCACACCACCACAGGTGGTGTGGTTTTTTTGTCGTGGTACTGCGTATAATGGGCGTAGGCATGCACAAGAGGATGCAATGAAGAAACTCGTCTGTTTCGGCGATAGTATTACCCAGGGGACTATCGGTGATGCGTATGTCCGCCACATTGCAGCACAGATGCAACATCTCGAGGTCATCAACGCAGGAATTGATGGCGACACAACGTATAATTTGTTTCAACGGCTCGATACTGCGGTGCTGCAACACAACCCGGATGCGGTGCTTATCATGGTAGGGCTCAATGACTTTGGGACTGCATATGGTGAACTCCTCAGTCGCGTGTACTATCGGCGACTGAAAAAAGTTCCCATTGCCATTGACATCCCAGCGTTCGAGACGCTCTACGATGGCATCATTCAACGTGTTGTTCGTGCAGGCATTCTCGTTATTCTCTGCACACCGACGACGCTTGGCGAGGTACCCGACACCGCCGGGCAGTTCATCCTCGATG
>JBFYTT010000296.1:0-6790 GCA_041300425.1 Roseiflexaceae bacterium | reverse complement strand
ATCTTCTCCAGACCCATGCACGCAGGTGCATTGCCTCCTTTTTTTAATCTTCTCCAGACACATGCACGTAGGTGCATTGCCTCCTTTTTTTTATTCTTCTCCAGACCCATGCACGTAGGTGCATTGCCTGCGTTTTTTAATCTTCTCCAGACCCATGCACGTAGGTGCATGGGTCACTGACCGCCAAACACGTACGACGTATAGGCAATCGCCTCGCGCACCATGTACAGCCATTCTTCACGCGGTCGCGTCGATATCGGCGACGTCTGTGTCGGTGATGCAAACGCCTCAAAGCCCAAATCGTGGGCCATTTTGAGCGACCGCAGCATATGGAACGGATCACTCACCAGCAATACCCGCTTGAGGCGTAACGGCGCAGCCAGCTGGGCCGCCGCCTGCAGACTCTGCAATGTCGAGCGTCCGTCGCGCTCCAACACGATATTACTCGCAGGCACACCGTTTTCGATCAGATACTGCGCACCGGCCTCGGCCTCAGACAGATTATCACCCGTCCCTACACCGCCGGTCACAATAATATAATTGACCTGTTTTTTCTGAAAAAGCTCCAACGCATGGGCCAGCCGCGCCGTCAACACCGGTGACGGCGCACCAGCCCACACCGCAGCCCCCAGCACAATTGCCGCATCAGCCGGCTGCGTTTCGTCTAGACCGCTTTGTACTTTGACGAGGTACACCAATCCCGCCAGATAGAACGCCACTACCACCCACACCCATATAACCCCTTTGATAATCGTCACCATCAGCGGTTGTTTGGGGCGGGCAATCAAATAATTCGCGTCACTCATGTTTTTTCTCGTATGATGGTATGCATATTATAGACACTTCTACGAGGTCCACCGATGCAATTCCAACTGCCACCGCGCCAATGGCGCATCCCCATTCTCTTTGCAGTTGCGCTCGTCGCATCGACGGTTCTGCGCATCCCGGTGCCGGTCCGTGCGTTGCTCTTCGGCGGCATTGCCATTGCCCAGGGCATCGAACTCTGGCGCACCATCCTGTCGCCCCAGCGCCCTGGCAACGTCACCTACTGGCGCGGCGTCCGCTACGAAAAAGCCCGTCCCAGCTCCGTGACCGTAGACGATCTGCGTGCCAACGCTATCCCCGTCATCGTTTTTGTCTGTGCCGTGCTCATCGCCGGTGTCCTCGTCTTGCGCAGTATCGGCATGTAGTGAGGAAAGCGCCCCCGCCGTGCGCTGCACGACGAGGGCGTTGTGGTCGTCTGGATTGCCCCGTGCATCTGACCTCAGCGGTCCCGGGTCTGTTGGGTCGCAGAGCGAAAAGCCGCGCGGCAGGCCGGCACCCGGTTATCCCAGCACTCATTGCGTGCGCGCACGATCGCGGCTCCACCCATTGCCGCTCGCCGTCCGTCGTCCCGATACAACGCAATGACTGCATCGGCAAACCCGTCTGCGTCATCAGGGGCAACCAACACACCATTGCTGCCATGCTCGACAAACTGGCGCATTTCGCCCACATCGTGCCCGACCACCGCAATCCCCGCACCGAGCAACTCGAGCAGCTTGGCCGAACACCGCGCCCGATTAATCAACGTGTCACGGACCGGCACCAGTGCGACCGACGCCTGCGCCAACACCGGTCCGATTGCCTCAGGCGCGAGCCACCCATGCATGGTGACCTGCGGACCAATCCCCGCAGCAGCCACCAACGCCGCAAACGTACGCTCCTCACCCTGCTCGCCGGTGCCAATCACATCGACCCGACACTCCGGCAGTGCCGCACAGATACGGGCCAGCACGGGCACAAATGCGGCAACATCGAACTCCCAGAAGCGCGTGTAGAGCACCATTGTCTGGCCGTTGCGCTGGGTCGGCGGTACGTCGACCGGTGGGACATCGGCCGCATTGGGCAGATAAAACACCCCATCCGCGCGACACCCATCTGCCCAACACAAGCTCTGCAACGTGCGGCTCGCCACCGTCACCGCAGCGGCACGTGGCGGGATGGTCCGTTCTTGCCAGTCGAACAACCACTTGGCAGCACGTGGGTACGGCAAAACGTCGTTCCAGCCACCAGTGCCCTCCCGGTCGTCGCAATCGACAACCAATGGGACACGTGGATTGGTCAGCTGTACCCATCGAGCCGCCAGCCCTGCATGGCCTTTGGGCTTGAACAGATAAACGATGTCCGGCATACTCCGTCGCACCGCCTGTACCAACCACCCTACGTGCTGCGCCACGCCCAACACACTGGGCAACGTCGCAACCGCCGTATGCGTCACTGTTACCCCATCTATCACGACAGTGGTATCGGCATCCTGGGGGTTGTGGATGGGCGGCGCAACAATATGTACCCGCATGCCGGCCCGCGTCAATGCCTTGGCGAGCGGGAGCATACGGGCCAAAAGGGTGCCCTTCGGCCGGATGCCGAAGGGCGCAATCATAGTGATACGCGGTGCGTCCATCACACTCCCTAGAGTCGCGACCGTGGGTCGAGTGCATCGCGCAGACCATCGCCCATGAAGTTGATGCTCAACACGGTGACAAAGATCAACGCCGCAGGGATCAGTGGCAAATGCGGAGCTACCTGCAAATACTGGCTGCCATCGGTTACCAACCGACCCCAGGTTGGGGTGTCCGGTGGGAATCCGATGCCCAAGAACGACAGCGTCGATTCACTCAAAATAGCACTGCCGATTTCGAGCGTCGCAGCCACAATGATCGGGCTCATCGCGTTCGGCAAAATGTGCTTAAACATGATGGTCGACTGCTTCACACCGATACACACCGCAGCCTCGACGAATTCTTTTTGCTTGAGCGAGATGAACGTCGCACGCACAATACGGGCAGTCGACATCCACGCCAAAATACCTACCATCACCACCACAATGACAAACATGCCAAACTCGATACCTAGTACCTTGGTTACCGAGTCACGGAACAGATAGACCGTTAACAGCAACAAAGGCAATTGTGGCAGAGACAGGAACAAGTTCGTCAAGAAGCTCAAGCCTTCATCGACATAGCCGCCCAAATAGCCCGAAACAGCACCGATGACCGAGCCCAGGAAGATGGCGATGACCATGGCGGTGACGCCGACAGCCAACGAAATCCGCCCACCGTACAATGCACGTGCCAACAGGTCACGTCCGAGTTCGTCAGTTCCGAGTGGGTGCTCGGGGATGGGGTTACTCATCGTGTACGCAAAGTCGAGCGCATCACGATCGACCGTCCACACGCTCGGTCCGATTAACACCGTGAGAATCAAAAAGATAATCATCACTGAACCGAACATCGCCAATCGATGCTTCTTGAATCGACGCCATGCATCGCCCCAGAGCGTGCGTTGTTTTCTATTGGTATTCTGCGCAACCTCTGCGATTGCCTCAGCCACCGATGGTGTCGTTGCCATTCTGTTTTCTTTCGCTTGGCTGGTACGCTATGTGTATTTGACTCGGGGATCGAGTACACCATACAACAGGTCAGCTATCAAATTGAAGACAACCACCAAAATCGAAAAGATGAACGCCAGCGCCATAACGGTTGGTGTATCCGAGTTCTGGATAGATGTAATCAACAACTGACCCAACCCGTTCACGCGGAACAAGTTTTCGGTGATGATGGCCCCCGCAAAAATCGCCGGAATGCCCAATGCAATCAGGGTAATCACTGGGATAATGCTGTTCACCACCACGTGCCGGATTACCACTGCCCAATCGTTCAACCCCTTGGCGCGTGCCGTGCGCACATAGTCGAGTGACAAGTTATCCAGCATCGACGAACGCATGAACCGGGTCAGCGCAGCAGTCTGCTGGACAACCAAAACCAATACAGGTAACACCATCTGCTTGATTTGTTGGGTTATTCCCTCGGACGTTGTCAAATCGAGCGTTGAACTATACACGATGGGGAACCATTGGAGATTGATAGCAAATATCAACATGAACGACAACCCAGTAAAGAACGACGGCAACGCACCACCGATGAACGCAAGGAAGGTGGTCACTTGGTCAAAGATTGAATATTGCTTGACCGCCGATATGATTCCAACTGGGATGGCAATTAAGATCGCAATTAAATAGGCAAGTCCTACAACTTGCAACGTCTGTGGTATACGTTGCACCACGACGTCGATCACCGGCGACTTCGTCGCAAACGAGAATCCCCAGTCGCCTCTGACCATCGATGTCAGCCAACGTACATATCGCTCTGGCCATGGCTTATCGAGGCCGAACGACTCACGGATACGGGCACGTGTTTCCATCGGAATTGCCGGGTTGAGCGCAAACTGCGCCAATGGGTCACCGGGTGCCAATGCAAGCACACCGAAAATAATCACGCTAATCAGCAGCAACGTCGGGATTGCTACCAGCACACGCCGAATGATGTATTGAGTCATGGAGTGGTTCTCCACGTAACGCGTAAGAAAGAATTGGGAGGTGTGGGGTTAGAGGGGATGAATGCGGAGGTTGACCAAGGTCAACCTCCGCAGGATGGACATGCTTACTTGGACCACTCGTGGATGTTCCACAAGCCCGAGTCAAAGGTGTTGAAGGTAGGACCGTTCAACCCGATGATCTTGGCGTTTGGCGTGCGGCGGTTGATCAACGGAATGACTGCAACATCATTGATGAGGATGTCATTCAGCTGAATTGCCATTTCCGTGCGCTTTGCAACGTCGGTTTCTTCAGAATACGTTGCGTACAATTCGTCGTATGCCTTGTTGCAGTAGCGCGAATCGTTACCCTGGTTCCAGCTGCCCTCTGCCGAGTTCATCTTTTCACAGAGCCAGCCAGCGAGGTACGCCTGTGAATCGGTGCCCGAAGGACCGTTGGTGTACATCTGGATGTCCGTGTAGAACTTGTTCAGGGTGTCATCGTTGCCGGTGTCGCCCGAGAAGAAGACGCCAGCGTCGATGGCCTTCAGGTTGGCAGTGATACCAATCTCGGCCAGGTTGGCCTTGACGATAGCCTGTTCGCCTTGGCGAAGAGCGTTGATGGTGGTCGAGTAGTAGACGGACAAGGTCTTGCCGTCCTTGGTGCGAGCACCGTCGACGAGCAACCAGCCGGCTTCGTCGAGAAGTGCTTTGGCGCCTTCGACGTCACGCTCACAGGTCGTGTTCTTGGAGTACACAGCCGAAGGCACAACCAAGATGTTACAGGTTGGCACGCCGGTTGGGCCGTACAGATTGGTGGCAATTGCCTGGCGGTCGATTGCCTTGTTGATTGCCTGACGAACCTTGAGGTCGGTCATGAATGGGTGAGGCTGGTCTGGCTCTGAGCGCTTTGCGCCCAAGGCAGCATCTGGGTTTGCGAAGTTGAGTGCAAGACGCTCGACGCCGAATGAACCACCGGCGATTGCTTCACACTTGCCAGCGGCAATGATTGGCTCGAGGGCGTCCTTCGGAACCTGCAAGTTCCAGCTGTAGTCGACTTCGCCGGTCTCACACACTGCACGTGCAGCGGAAGCAGCGTCGCCGCCACCCTTGATTTCGACCGTCTCGAAGTAGGTCTTGTCAGCGTTGCGGTATGCTGGGTTCTTGACGTATACGACCACGTCGCCCGTCTTGAATTCCTTCAGCATGTACGCGTTGGTGCCGATTGGTGCGTTGTTTGCAGCCTGACAAGCAGCATCGGTCATCGCAGCTTCACCAACACACTTTTCGAACTGCTTCTTCTGGATGATTTGGCCAGAGTAGCTGACGAAAGCGATGTATGGATCTGGGTTTGCGGCCTTCCAAGTGATCTTGGCGGTGTGCGCATCGACAGCTTCGATGTTGGCGATACCAGCGAAGTTCGAAGCCGTGGTTGATGCGGTCTTCTCGTCCGATGCGTACTGCCAGGTGAAGACGACGTCGTCAGCAGTGAAATCACTGCCGTCGGACCACTTCACGCCCTTTTTGAGCTTCCAGGTGACGCTCATGTTGTCTGCAGCAACGCCGCCGTTGGCCAACGTTGGGATTTCTTCGGCCAGGTACGGTACCAACTCGTCAGCCGAGTTGTAGCGTGCCAATGGCTCGAGGATGACGCCTGCTGCGTCGAAGTCCTTGGTGCCGGTGGCCAAATGTGGGTTCAGCGTGGTTGGTGCCTGCCAGTAGAGGATGTTAAGGGTCGTGTCCTTCTCAGCAGGAGCTTCTTCTGCAGGAGCTGCAGTTGGCTCTTCGGCTGGGGCTTCGGGAGCTGCGGTTGGTTCTGCAGCTGGGGCCTCAGCGGCCGCGGTTGGCTCTGCAGCTGGGGCAGCAGCGCCGCCACAGGCCACGAGCAACGGAAGCAACAATGCTGCTGCCAACAAGGCAGCCGCGCGCTTCCATGATGAGGTCGTTCGCATGTGTTCTGATCCTTTCGAAGAGAACGGAAAATCTTCGCAACATCCACCCTACAGGTCACCCCATTGGATTATGAACATTGCATGAAATTTATTCTAGTGGATATATTAAGGTTCGTCAATCGATTTTTTCCTCGTTTTCGTATCGTAATGCACAAATGTGACCATCATTATTCGTCAATCTACGCATATCAAGCATGAAGACGACAAATACACTCATTTTAGTCATATTTTGAGATGCTCTTTCTACGGATGTGCTGCACAACCCAGTGGTACGACACACACAAAAACTCCGCACCATCACCATAGATGTGGTGCAGGGAGTATCGGGACGGTACCTATTCGGTCTGTGTGTCATTGGACCCGTCCGGCACCGGCGGCGTGTCAGACTCCCCTGATACTGGCAGGTGATGTATTCGGCCGGCAACATTGTGATCCAAGCGCCGATGACAGTCTGCGCTATCGAACCCTGGTGTCGCGCACCGTGG